>QIHK01000049.1 GCA_003230945.1 Candidatus Kaiserbacteria bacterium | reverse complement strand
TTATAGTTTTGTGTAAATCTTTAAAATCAGGATGTTCTTTTTTTATACGTTCAGCAGCTTCTCGTTCATCTTTCTCTTTTATGGATGCAGATTCAATACCATAGGCATAAGTATCACCAGCGTATGCTTCCACCAAATCATGCACTAGAGTATATTTGAAAATTAGTTCTTTATTTAAATGTAAATTTTCTGTATCTATAACGTACCACGCTAAAACAGAAAGTTGCCAGCTGTGTTCAACCATTGTTGCATACCTTTTTTCTCCGGGAATACGAGCAACACGTTCAACTTTATGAGCCTCATGTGTAAGGCGCATAAAATTAAGTAATGTATTTAGAGAAGACATGATTAAAACAATAATAACATAGGAAGTTTTTATTTATACAGAATTGCTTTAGATAATTTCTTATATTTTTGTAGTATACCCTGAATGGCAACATTAAAATCAGGTAATAAATCAGTGAAGCAAGCAGAGGCTCGTCGCTCGCGTGTTTAATGTGCGTCGTCTTCGAGCAATTAAATCAAGAGTGGAGCTTTATTGCGGGGTGTCGCTACATTCATTCTCAAGAAAAAAGTGTCAGACATCTTTAATCTAAAATATTTGCATGACTAATTTTTTGTGAGCATATCCTAGATTGCCACGCTACCCTCGCAATGACGACGTTTAACAACGAAACAAACGGTATCTGCCAATTGAAATCTGAATCGCGGTTTTGTCATTAGAAACGACGAAAAAAGAATGGTGGCTGACCTCGTTATTCACCCTGCGACTCCACTTCGTTCCGTCGCCCACAAAACTGAAATCACCTTTCCCGATTTTTGGATTGGAAATGTGGAATAGAAAAAATGAAAAAACAAAGGACGATTACGGTTTTACACTATCAAAGAAATAGGCACGCGTCTCGCTAACGCGTACCGTACTAGTTACGGGAGACTACTATCATTTAATTTGGATGCTGTATCGGTGAGAACACGAATTGCCCAACATCGATACGTCCCGAATCAAAACCTGCTACATAGAGGGATAGATAGTATTCATACTTGCGGTAATATCGCAATCCACACTTGTCTACAATCTCGTCTCGATGATGGACAATATTTTCACGCCACGCAGTAAATGTCTTCACATAGTCTTCATGAAAGAACTCACGGTCTACTATGTGAAAAAGACCTTGGGCCTCCTCCTCGATTTGATTGAGTGTTGGCAGAATGCAGTTCGGAAAAAAGTGTTTCTCCGTCCATGGATCCATCGTCGCGCGCTCATCACATGCGAAGATACACTGCATAGCGAAAAAGCCATCTTCTCGAGTGAACGATGAACGCACCTTCTCGAAATATTCCCGATAGTGGCGTGGCCCTACATTCTCAATCATGCAGATAGACACGACAGCGTCTACTCTGCCATTAAAGTTACGGTAATCTTGTAACCGAAACTCTACTGGTAGATGCCCGTACTTCTTTTGGGCGTACTCAAACTGTGTCCGCGATATGGTAATCCCAATACCATGAGCACCATAATGCTTTGCGGCATATCCCAAGAAACCACCCCAACCGCTGCCGATGTCTAGTACCGTTTTGCCAGACTCAAGTCCTGCTTTTCTGCAAAGTAGATCCATTTTTTGCTCCTGTGCGATATTGAGTATTGAAGTACCCTTCCACCGCCCACAAGTATAACTGTTCGTGCTGCCGAGCATGATGTCAAAGATGTATGGATCTTCATCATAATGCACTTCCGCAACGCGTTTTGAATGTGTATGGTTTTGAACATCTATAATACCAAAACGGAGTTTCCGCCATAGCAAATCAGCGCGTGGCATTCTAAGGTGAGCACCTAACTTGATAATGCGTAAGATAAAACCAGCTATATCAGAGCACTCCCACCATTTGTTAAGATAGGCATCACCGAGTCCGACGGAACCACCCAACAGAACTGCACGGTAGAACCGTTCATCCTTTATTTGTGGGTCCCAGGGATTTCTCCCATTCGGTTCTACACCAGCCTGTCGTAGCAGGCCAGTTACGATTTGTTTAAACATGTTAATTTTCTATTATGTTAATGTGCCTACATATAAAGTTAGCACATAAAATATTCATTGCCATATTCGTACAAAATTTGGGGAAAAGGGGTCAGATTAGAAAGAGATCAGACCTGCTCCATAGAAAACACTCACCTATACGAACGAGCACGTAGAGAAAAAAGTGTCAGATACCTTTAATCTAAAATATTTGCGATGAGTAATCTTCTGTGAGCATATCCTGGATTGCCACGCTATCCTTGCAATGACGACGTTTAACAACG
>QIHK01000029.1 GCA_003230945.1 Candidatus Kaiserbacteria bacterium | reverse complement strand
TTTTTGAGAATGGTAGATCACACAACCATTTTTATGGTTGGGCAAAGTGCGGCTCTGTCCTGGTAAAGTGGGGAGAAAACGCCCTACAACCGCACACCTACGACGGCACTCATTGAGTGTCGTTTCTTTTTATTGCAAACTTCTTTTAATACTGTATATTTTCACCATATGTCACTATCAATAGGAATTGTAGGTTTACCAAATGTGGGGAAGTCCACACTTTTTAATGCGCTCACTAAAAAAGCGGTTTCTACCGAAAACTTCCCATTTTGTACTATAGACCCTTCTGTTGGTGTGGTTGCGGTTCCCGATGTACGTTTGGATAGACTTACAGAAATGTCGCATTCTAAAAAAACAATCCCAGCCATTGTGGAGTTTGTTGATATTGCAGGTTTAGTAAAGGGAGCGTCAGTTGGCGAAGGATTGGGTAACCAATTCTTGGCAAACATTCGTGAGGTAGATGCGATTGCACAAGTGGTGCGTGTGTTTGAAGACGATGATATTACGCACGTTCACGGTGCAATAGACCCAATGCACGATATTGATATTATAAATATAGAGTTGATACTTGCCGACACACAAACAGTTGCCAAGCGACTTGGATCAATTGAAAAAGAAGTTCGTGCAGGCGATAAAGATGCACCTGTATTGAAAGACGCTTTAGAAAAAGTTTTAAGAGAGCTTGAGGCTGGTAAATTGGCAAGTGGTACACATCTTGACGAAAATGAATTACAACAAATGAAAGGTCTGCATCTTCTTACTATGAAGCCTTTTGTGTACGTATTGAATAAGAAGAGTTCAGGATATAATATTCACGAACACGAAGGCGAGCGCTGGACTGCCTTGAAAAGTTTTCTTGAAGACGCTGGAGCTTACTGGATTGAGGTTGATGCAGGTGTTGAAAATGAGTTAAAGGATTTTGATGGAGATGAATCAATGGAGTTTCGTCGAGAATTGGGAGTTATTGAAAGTGGAGTGAATGAACTCATTGCTACTGGCTACTCACTGCTTAATCTTATTTCATTTTTTACTACAGGTACTGACGAAACTCGTGCCTGGACGATACAAAAGGGAAGTACAGCGCCAGTTGCTGCCGGCGTTATTCATACTGATTTTCAAAATAAGTTTATTCGAGCAGAAACGGTGTTTTGGGAAGACTTAATCACTACTGGTTCATGGAGTTCCGCAAAAGAAGCTGGAAAATTACGCACTGAAGGCAAGGAATACATTGTAAAAGATGGAGACGTGATGGAGTTTCGTCATTCATAGGTTGTTATTGCTTACATTTTGTGGTTACATACCGATCAGAAAGGAGGTGGTTATATGCACCCTAAATTTATCGCCATACTGTTGTTCATAGGCGGATTCTTCCTGCTTCACGCAATAGTGAGAACTTTGTTGCCAAGCATGGGCTGGGCACTCATCGCAGTGCTGATTTTGCTCGGAGAGGTATTCATAGCGTGGTTTTTACGTAAAAATCGCCATGTCACAGACTGGCGTGAAAACAACAAAAAATTCACGTTACTGGATGAGGATGAATGTCTCTATAAAGGCATAAAATATCCCGTTGTCTACG
>QIHK01000024.1 GCA_003230945.1 Candidatus Kaiserbacteria bacterium | reverse complement strand
TTACCAGAGCCGGAAGAATAACAAAAAAAGATATGCCGTGCGAACAACATCAACAAAGACTAGATACACTACAAACCTTACGAAATGAGTTCACAAACTTAATGAATGAACTCAACGAAACAGGCAAAATGCCAAAGGAATTGCTTGAAGTTAAAGAAAAGCTCAAAGATGCTATGAAAGAATGTGAAAGTAGTTTGGCACCTCACTTTGGTGAATATGTTTTTTCAGAAAAGATTGAGGGGTTTGGTACTGATATATACTCAATATTAGGACTCAACAACGGCACCGTGCTTGTTGGCGGTTATGGTAGTGAACTCAAAATATTTAACCCCCAAACCAAAACATTCTCAGAAAATATTAAGGGGTTTGACTCAACTATATACTCAATACAAGAACTCAGTAACGGCATCGTGCTTGTTGGTGGTGGAGGTGGTGGAGGTGGTGAGCTAAGAATATTTAACACAAAAACCCAAATATTCTCAGAAAAAATTGAAGGGTTTAGTGGAAACATACTCTCAATGCAAACACTCAATAACGGAACAGTGCTTGTTGGTAGTTATGAAGATGAGCTCAAAATATTTAACCCCCAAACCAAAACATTCTCAGAAAATATTGAAGGGTGTAATACTGCAATATACTCAATACAAGAACTCAGTAGCGGAATAGCGCTTATTGGTGGTTTTGATGGTGAACTAAGAATATTTGACCCCAAAACCAAAATATTCTCAGAAAACATTGGTGGGTTTAATTATTCTATAGAAGAAATACAAGAACTCGGTAACGGCACGGTGCTTGTTGGTGGTGAAAAGGGTGAACTAAGAATATTTAATCCAAAAACTCGAATACTCTCAGAAAATATTGAAGGTTTTGACGACTGGATAGAAGAAATACAAGAACTAAGTAACGGCACCGTGCTTGTTGGTGGTGAAAAGGGTGAACTAAGAATATTTGACTCCAAAACTAATACATTTTCAGAAAAGATTGAGGGGTTTGGTACTGATATATACTCAATACATGAACTCAGTAATGGAATTGTGCTTGTCGGTGGAAATAGTGAATTCAAAATACTTTCTCTCACTTTCAACGAGAAATCATTACCAGAGCCGAAGGAATAATTAATGCTATTATTACAATGCTCTATGAAATTTGAAGTAGGAAAACAAAATAATCAAGAGAATCAAATCAGTGAGCAAATTACAGAAGATTTGCATACTATTGAGCAAGCTCGAAATGAAGCAGTTACAATGATACGACAAGAAGGGCCCTCACTTGCAACCTTTGCCGGTGATGCATCGTTGCGCTATACTCCGTCACTTACGGCACAAACATTCGCATTTTACCCACTCGAGAACCGTATAGAAGTGCCCGTAAAGTGGTTTATTGATAAAGGTTACACAACGAAAGAACTTCGCTGGGCACTTTATCACGAGCTCTCTCATTTTATGGATATGCGCAAAAATCCAAGCGAATTTTTGGAAAATTTCGACAAAATAAAAGACCAAGCTAAAAAGATTGAAAAGTGGTTTGTAGATAAACTCTCACAAGATGGAGTACCAGAAAAACAGATAGACAAACAACAAATTAGAAAGGTATCGTATAAAGCGATACATTCCTTGTATAATATTTTTGATGATGTATATGTAAACAAACTCGTTGAACAGGAGGCTCCTGTATATGCAAATACCGAAGAAGGGAGAAATTAGGATATAAAAAAGAAGACTACACAAATGCACATCGGCATATACAGTTTACAGATTATATTATGCAAAAGGAGATGCTCGGTAGCATAGGTGTTGTGTCTAGTGATGTTAATGAAGCTCTAACTAAGAAGATACTCGGTATGACTTTAGATGAAATTATAGAAAAAGAGCTTAAACCTGTAACTGGTGAACTCAAAGATCCTAAACAGCGATACAAAATAATACGAGCTTTTATTGAACCTATATATCTTTCTTTATTAAAGCAAGATATACAAGAGCAAGATTTTGCTAAACTAGCAGAAAAAATAAAAAAACGAAGTGAAAGTGAAGGTGAAGGTGGTGATGGACATGATCCAACACAAAAAAATAGTGGTGAAGCAGACGGAGAATTCTTATTTGATCCATTTGGCTACTCTGATGAAAGTAGTGTGAATCCCGATTCAATAATATCGCAAAAGCAAATAGAAGATATTTTAAGACAATTTAAAAAACAGCAAGAATATGTTAACAAAACTCCAGAAGAACGCGCAGAAATTAGTACAAAAACTATAAAGAATGAGTTTGATAAAACACATAATATAGACGCTACAGCTCGTGAGATATACGAGAAACAACGTCACGCAACAGAAGATTATCGAATACAGATGAGAAAGTTTTGGAAGTCTTTAATAGGTAGAGGTGTTACAACTATTCGTCAATCTGTACGAGGACAAATGCACGGAGAACCAAATGTTGATGATTATATAAAAAGACGTGCGGAAATAGAAGATGGTATGCAAAGTGGGTCATTGAGGAAAATGCCAATATATAACCGCAAACAACTAGTACGAAAATTTGACCAA
This sequence comes from Candidatus Kaiserbacteria bacterium, assembly GCA_003230945.1. Classification (GTDB taxonomy): domain Bacteria; phylum Patescibacteriota; class Minisyncoccia; order Phycocordibacterales; family Phycocordibacteraceae; genus C7867-001. The sequence goes on along the minus strand of QIHK01000024.1, from coordinate 1,867 downwards.
CTACCTGAAAAAATATGCGTACGAGCTGTTGCTGATATGTCAGGTTCTATGGATGAAACCAAGATCGACGCTCTACAAAAAGCACTTTCCATATTACTGCTTTCCATTAAGGATTTTAATTATTTTTTAAAAAACGATAAACAAAATACACTGCGTGTGTATTCAGAAGCATATGTTTTTGGTTCATCTTTTCAAAAAATCAAAGAGTTTCCTAAAACCCTTCAAGATACCACGAGTCCAAAAGAAGATGCATCAATAATTAGTGCTTTTGGATATTTAAGTAATACACTTGGAAGCACTGATGACGCCGCAGTATTATCAAGTATTGCAAAGAGCATAGATCAAAAAGATACAAAATCTTTACATGAAGGTAGAATTAGAGACATCGTATTTGTGATTACAGATGGTGAACCTGATGACCCAGATGCCACAAGAGCAAAAATAGATGAACTGATTGATAGACAAAAGAGTTGTGCCTATAGGATTGCAAATTGGAAATGTTTCTGACGATGAGAGAAAAACTTTTGAGAGTATTTGGAACAAAAAGCGTAATGAAAAGCTAGGCATATACATAGGACCAGATTTGGAAAAACTTCCCATTGCACTTATGGAGATGTTAAAACAGCGTATCGGTAGAATAAAGCTGTAAGAAGTGATAATCTTGTCGGTTATATTTCATTTGCTTTTTCCTTATTTTGAGCTACTCTAATGCCACGCTACACGTTGTGGCGTTTTTATTTATAAAAAACTTTAAAAATTATTATGACTCGCAAATTTCCACTAGAAAAACTCCGAAACTTCGGAATCGTCGCACATGTTGATGCAGGAAAAACCACCACCAGTGAGCGAGTCCTTTTTTATACTGGAATGAGTCACAAAATCGGTGAGGTTCACGACGGAGCGACTGTTACCGACTGGATGGAACAAGAACGTGAACGAGGTATTACCATTACTGCTGCAGCTATCTCCTGTGATTGGAAGCCGACCTACGAGGAAGGTGATAACAAGTATCCATTAAATATCATCGACACTCCCGGGCACATAGACTTCACTGCTGAAGTGAAGCGTTCTATGCGCGTGCTAGACGGTGCTGTTGTGGTGTTTGATGCAGTGGCAGGAGTAGAGCCACAATCAGAGACCAACTGGCGTTATGCCGAAGAGGCAGGCGTACCACGCATTTGCTTTATCAATAAAATGGACCGAGTAGGTGCATCATTTGAACGCTCATATGCAAGTGTTCTTGAGCGTCTTTCGGACAAGGCTATTCGTTTCCAGATTCCTATTGGTGAAGAAGAACAACATGAAGGGTCAATTGATTTGTTGAAAATGAAAGCATATCGTTTTGACGGGGAGATGGGCATTCACGTGGTAGAAGGTGAGATTCCAGAAAATCTTAAGGCTGACGCGCAGAAATACCACGACGAATTGGTAGAAAAAATAGTTGAACAAGACGAAGAAGCAATGACTGCATATCTTGATAAGCACTTTTGCGTAAGGCAGTCATCGCAAACGACGTATTTCTTGTATATTGTGGCTCTGCATTAAAAAATAAAGGAGTCCAATTAGTACTAGACGGTGTGGTTGACTTCTTGCCGAGTCCTGTTGACCTACCAGCAGTTAAAGGAATTGACCCTAAGACAGAAGAGGAAATTGAGCGAAAGCCGTCAGACGAAGAGCCTTTTGCAGCACTTGCCTTCAAACTTCAAACCGACCCATTTGTTGGTCAGCTCACTTTCTTTCGAGTGTATTCTGGAGTAATGAAATCTGGTTCATATATTTATAATGCAACGACAGAAAAAAAAGAACGTATTGGACGAATTGTTCGTTTACAAGCAGACAAACGTGAAGAAGTTGAAGAAGTTTATAC
>QIHK01000035.1 GCA_003230945.1 Candidatus Kaiserbacteria bacterium | reverse complement strand
TCATCGCTCTCTTGGGGTCTTATGTTTATCGTGACACTCCCATGGATTTTCTATGGAATTGCACACAAAGATCGCGCTATTATTTGGAGTTTTATTCTCTGGGAAGTTGCAAACGCCACCGTAGTTATTGGTGCATTCATCTACGGCAAATAATATTTTTTAATAAAGACTTAGATAATATAAATTTACGGTGAGATTGTAACCTTTGCACGAACCTTTTTTGAACAACAATCGCGGAGCGATTGTTAACTCGTACGCGCCGAGTGTGTGATGGCTTCAAACTTTATCTTATGCGCGGGAGGACGCGGTAATGTCAACCGTTCTGCACCCCGGGGTCGCTCCGTCCTCACTTCACTAAAAAGCACCCGCGCTGGCCACTAGCAAAGCTCGTGATGCCTGCTTAGTGTTGTGTGTTCGCTCTGTGACTTCATTTAAGATCTTGCACGATAATAAAAAAGGTACGATGCTTTGCATCGTACCTAGTAGTACTACCCTGAAAAGAACAGGATTAGAGATGCAGATCCGCAACGTTTATCACAGTGGCAATCTTTGGCAGAAACGCCAGAGACTTCTGGTGATCTACGGAGTTAGCCGCAGCACATGCATCGGCAATGACGGTAACTTTGAAGTCATAGTCATGAGCAGAACGTGCCGCAGCCTCTCCAGCAAGATCGGTCGCTACAGCACAAATATACACATCTGTGACACCTTTGTCGTGAAGTAGCTTCGTGAGTCCAGTGTTGTGGAAAGCACTGACACGATTTTTTGTAATTACCGTATCAGAATCTTTCTTATCAACTGAAGCGTGAACCTCCGTTGACCATGTTCCCTCGGAGAGGATACCGAATTCATGCGCCTTTCCAAAGACTGGCGATGATTTCGGCTGGTCGCTGTAGTCAGCTTTGAACGCTAAGCACACAAAGATAATCGGCAAATTTGCCATGCGAAACTTCGTGATTGCCTCATTCAATTTCTCGAATGTGCTGTTTTCACGAATGAATAAAACGTAGCCCTTACCAGACAGTTTGCCTTTTTCATCAACGATTTCGTTTATAAAGTCAATTACGAGTAGTGCTTTCATGTTGTCTGTTTCCTTTGTTAGCCCGTCGTTACTGGACGGGATTGGGTTATAATAATCTCGCCGCGAGAAATTACCATTTCAATATCCTGAGGAGTCCTGAAATGACGCTCTATAAGTATTCCGAGATCGTAAATACTTGCAATAAATTTTTGAGAAGCGGTAAATTTTTTTCGCTCTTGCAGGCGGAAGTTGCGGAGGCGGAGAGATTCGAACTCTCGGAGGGTTTCCCCTCACACGCTTTCCAAGCGTGCGCACTAGACCGCTATGCGACGCCTCCAGTGGTGTATGCTTTATAGCAGAAAATTAAAAAGGTGGCACCTCTACCACCTTTCTTAATCTATACATTTTGAATCATTTTAGCCGTTCAAGTTTTCGAAGAAGTCGTCGGGGTGGACAAACTGCTGTCCAAATCCGTGCATTAATTTGTTCATAAATTGCAGAAGGAACTTCATATAGCATCTCGCTACCAATTCTTGCATCTCTCATTTGTCTCCTTTTTCTTATTTTAAGATTAAAGCTCTCTTTGTCTTGAGATATGGATTTAACAATATTTGTAATCCGTCGATTTTCAGCAATAACATGTGCCGGTCGTGATTTTCTCATACCAAAACTCCCTTACTGTGTGCTAAAGACCCCATTTGAATATAACAATATTGATATCGAGTTGCAAAAATATTTATAATTCTCTATTAAAGAGAGCCTAAACTAGGTTTGTCCGAGTAATGCTTCAATTCTCTTCTGTACTGGTGGATGAGTAGAAAAAAGACGTTCTATCCAACCGGAAGTACCACCCTTTTTTGTACCGAACGGATCACCAATAAAAAGATGTGCCGTAGCAAGATTCGCACGTTTCATAGGCGCTGTATGGGAACTTATCTTTTTTAATGCAGAAACAAGACCTTGAGGATAACGCGTGAGCAGTGCGCTGGAAGCATCTGCAAGATACTCACGACGACGGGAGATAGCTAACTCAATAAGCTTAGCGGCAAGGGGGGCCAGTATAATACCAACAACGGCAATAATGGCGAGAACAATACCAATATTGCCATTATTATCACGACGACCGCCTCCAAAAAATGAGATACGTAGAAATATTTGTGCAAGAATAGCAACGAATCCTGCCAATACTACGGCGACGGTCATAAGAAGCATGTCATGATTTTTTATGTGCGAGAGTTCATGCGCGACAACACCTTCAAGCTCTTGGCGATTCATCATAGAGAGAAGTCCTGTCGTTGCACACACTACTGCATGTTTTTCATCGCGTCCTGTTGCAAAGGCATTCGGTGCAGTGTCATCGATAACATAAAGTTTAGGCATCGACAGTCCAGCGGTAATCGCCATATTTTCAGTTACCGTATAATAATCAAAAAACTCTTTTCGTGTCGCCGGTCTTGCTCGATTCATTGAGAGTACGAGTTTATCGCTTGCCCAATAGGCATAAAAATTAGTACCAATGGCAAGTATAATCGCGATGTAGAGAATACTAGGACTTTGGTAATACCATGAAAAAGCGTATCCAACAGCGATAACAACAATCAAAAAACCAATAACAAGCGCCCAGGTACGATGTATATTACTGGTTCGTTGTGTATAAAGTGTTGCCATAATTATTCAGTGTACTCAAGAAAAATATGTTTTTCAAAACCCCCACGCTTTTCTTTACGATTATTTTTTATTTTTAATATTTCCTCTTTTTCAAATTGAAAAGACTCCATAATACTGTCAATAACCTCCAGTACATCGCCTATTTCTTTTTTTAGTTCATCTCGATCTCCTTCAGCCTCAAGTACTTCTTTGGATTCTTCAACAAGTTTTTTCAGAAGTTCTTTCCTAAATCTCTCACCGTCAAGAATATGTACAACTGCTCTATCACCATTTTGTTCAATTATTTCCGGAATCAGATCCCGAACGAGCTTATTGTACTCTTGACGCACAAATTAGAATTTTACTTTTACAACCTTGCGTGCTTCTGAACCATCTTCAAGCTCAAAGAGATTCATGAC
>QIHK01000014.1 GCA_003230945.1 Candidatus Kaiserbacteria bacterium | reverse complement strand
CCAGTCGGTGCTTTACAAGGAAACTCAAGTACCATCGTGGATGCTGTAGAAGTAGAGTATCCAACTTCAGGTTTTATCGGTACGTGCTGGCTCTCTGCAAACTTCAAAAGTGGATCTGTAGCACTTATACGAACCCTGCGAATATAATATCGTGCAAACCACGGGTGCATACCTGAGCCAACTCCCTGAATTGCCATGAGGCTTTACACACGTTATTGAAGTTGACTGATTTACATTAAGCCGTTTTGCATATTTTTTATTTACTACTACAGTTTCCTCACGAAGGATATCCAAGTTCTTATCGTCGCGAACTATTTTATTATCGTAATATCCAGTAATAGAAATACCAAGTAGCTGTTCGTCTTCGCAATTTCTCTTCCACTCTTTTGAAAGATACTTGAAATTAGTCAGAGTCGCTTGATAAGTTCCTAGAATCGTAGCTAAACGGATTTTTCGTTTTAAATCTTTCATAGTGTCTTTTGGACGAACTACAATTGAAGTAAGGTTACAAAATTGTTTTGATTGAAGATAAATTTCACCACACTGTAGATTATTTAAGTACACAATTTTTTGTTTACCACTACGTGTATGTGAGAAAAAACCTCCAACAAAAAAGTTGTGGTGCTCGTCAACAGTACCATTATAGACGGTGCGCTTACCGACATATGTTACCGACATAACCTTGTGGTTAACCATCTCGGCTAAATCTTTAAGTTCGTTATAGTTTCGCAGTGGTGATGACTCTCTGGAAATCTCTGAACTAATACCTATTAAAGTACATCGATCAATCCACTCGCTCTTTAGTGGCTCCCTCTGTAAATCGAATTTTAGGTCAGTAAAAATTTGTGCTTGTGAGCGCGCAACTTGCTCCTTGCGCTTTGAGTGTACTGTGCGAATCGCACCTATTGTTTTTGCGCGAACATCCTCACGTTGCCATGACTGGCTTACACCACACGAAATACTACAAATACCGCATTCTCGTTGAGAAATATTTGTGACGAACATATTGCTACATACTTCACATGTTTTATTTATTACAAGAGCACCACCTACTATTTCACAGTCATATCCCTCTCCCGTATACTTTTCTAAAGACCTCACGACTCTGGGATCTGCGTTTATATTTTCAACTCCCTCTCGTAATGCCGCCCAAGTAGATAGTCCTTTCATTCCACCTAAATGGTCTCTTCTCCACTTACTAAACGACTGCGGTATATTATGTTCTTTGGCATATATACTCCAGTCATTCGCGGAGAATCGCTTTCCGAGTTTCTTAGTCAGCGTTAGTGCATGCTCTTTCAAGTCGTTGTGTGTGACGCCCGAAAAGTTACTATTGGCTTCTCCTATATTATTTATTGAGTGCTTCTCTTTGTACACATCCCATTTTTCTTTGCTCCATTTTTTTTGCGCTATTCGCATCGGGTTATTGTCACCACGCATAAGATTAGCATGCAGTGCATCGTGAACTTCTTTGCTCATAATCTCGAGATTGCTCGGATGGTTATTTTGCGCTTTTCGATCTTTGTGATGCACTACGTATCCCTTTGGAATATCTGTGTTATGGTGAAATCCTGCAATAGCTCGATGCTCCGCAATATTCTTTTTTAACCCATTATTAACCCACCAATAGTCCTGTGAACGTGAATTAGCTTCAGGAAATATGTCTTTTATGGAAGCTTCATATTTTGTTAACACATGTAAACTGTCACCGTGTTTAAGTTCACCAACTTTTTTGTATTCTCCACTGCGAAGTCTGAATTTATGATTTTCTGTCGCATCAATCGTTGAGCCATCATCGAGGGTAATTCTGAATACGTCCTTCATTGTGCCTGTTACACGAGGATTGCGCATGTAACGCACTATGAGCACTCCCTTTGAATCTAAACAAAAAACAGGTACATCCTTTCCTTCTTTTGCTAGACTATCAATCCGCACATGCCCGCGCCCATCTGCAGTGTAAACTAACGTCTCACCGGTAACACAAGGATTCACTCCTACGTCTGGCTTTCCTTTAATCTTTTCCCAACGGCGGGCAGGAACTTGTTTTTCCAAACCTCCTCGGTTAAATATCCCTCGCTCTCCTGTTCCTGCTTTAATAAGTGCCGTCCATTCTTCGAAAAATTCACTGGCCGTTGGTCTTGCCT
>QIHK01000048.1 GCA_003230945.1 Candidatus Kaiserbacteria bacterium | reverse complement strand
TTTTTTTGTGTTATCCATTGCATATATCGTTGTCTCATACTCATAAATCAATGCTACGCATTGTTGCGCCACTTTCAAGAGTAAACGAACGCGACTTCCCATGTCCGATCAAAACTTTACCGAAAATAACTATAGTAACGTGAGGTTGCCCGTCACTTAGTCCAGGCGACTGACCTGTTGTCGTAAAGGTAAGCGAAGTTATTTCTACTGAAGGACCCGTAAGCGGTACGGATGTTGCTCCACTCTTTTTTATAATGCACCCTGACGTATTTCCATCACACTGTGAACTTAACGCTGAACGAGTATAGGTAACAGAAGCACCACTGGCGCTTGTAAATGTGAAAGACGAGCTATTACCACCGTACCCAGTTCCATTTTCTATGGCACGAGTCATAGATTCAAGCGCAAAGGAAATATTATTTGTGCCTGTTGCAATTCCCTGTGCTTGTCGACTTACACTAATCATGACGAGATACGCTCCTGACGCGAGCATCATCACTACGGCGAAGAGGCTCACTGCAACCATAAGCTCAATAAGGGTAAATCCAGATTTCGCACCAACAATAGTGCGAGTTTGTTTATCTCTATATTGAGAATGAGGTGAAGTTACATACATGATGTTGCGCTTACTTGTATCTCACCGCTTTGTCCGACTTTGATATATCGATAGGTATTTTGAGTTGAGGATAATTTGATACACACTGAACTTGCTAATGGTTTATAGGAACCTCCTCCTGCAAAAAAAGTATCTGCATTTGGACGAGAGAATACAATATCAATCGGGCTCACAGAACTATTTGATCTGGCACATTTATTAGTCCCATCTATTTTTATACAAAAATTCTTAATGGTAACGCCATTACCTATTAAATAAGTTTTTATTTTTTGGTCTCCATTTTTATATACACAATCCCCCGCTACTGCATCGGGTGCAGTAGCAACAGTATTAGACCCCAACCCATGACAATTAGAAGCAGTGGGGCCCGGAGAGGTATCAGCAAAGAGAATAAAAGATTTCGGTTTTCCTATATCGAAATCTATACCATAGCCAACGTTAGAAGTGTTTCCTTCTGCTCGACCACCAATGCCATACGTCTGAGCAGAACGAATGGTAAGTCCAATGTCATATGCCGTATTCGTGAGAATGAGAGTTTTATTAAAGGCACTCTGACTTGAAAGAGTGATTGTGGTAATGACACCGATAATAGCAAGCACTATTAACATCTCAACGAGAGTGAACCCGCTACGAGCAGTTACAGAGTAAGTCCGGCGATGAAAAAAGGATTCCATTGAGTGAGAAAGGCGAGGAGAAAACCGATAGCAAGAAATGGTGCAAACGGAACCTCTATACCCATTCTAGAGCCAGCAGGCCTTTGAAACAACACACCAATGCCGATAAGTGCTCCTATCCAAAATGAAAAAACAATACCTGGGATTGCAGCTGGACCAACAAGAATCGACAGACCAAATGCAAGTGGGGCATCAGCAAGCCCCATAAGACGACCACGTGAAAGTAAATTAAATAAAAGAAAAGAAACGGCAATAATTACTCCCACGAGAATTGATTCTTTATAGATAGCCAGAGTTGGAGAAATAAAAAAACCAGTAACACCAGCAAGAGCAATAAATATAATGAGAAAGAGTGGGGGAATAATTTGATGCATGAGATCATACTCCACAAGAGCGAGAAGTACGGCAACGGAAATTAAGAAAAGAAACAACACGAGAGAAAACCCTAATATAATGTACGAAAGTACAAATATGATACCGAGTGAAATTTCAGCAATTGTCGATGAAGAAGAAATGCGAGCCTCACAACAGTGCGCACGACCATGTGATACAAAATAAGATACAAGGGGCACCAGTGCGGTCCACTTTAATTGAGTATTACAAGCATCACAACGCGAACGACCTGTAGTGATTGATTGCCCTGTACCATACCGAGCTACCACAACGCCAACGAAACT
>QIHK01000015.1 GCA_003230945.1 Candidatus Kaiserbacteria bacterium | reverse complement strand
GCATCGGTAACAAAGGCAACGACAAGTGCCCAGACGAGCACAGTGGCGAGCTCTTCGGCAACTTCAACACTGCCAGTGCAGACTGCAGCTGCAGCGGGATCTGGTTCTTCAGGAAAGACAGTTCCGTACGCAATTGCGACAATAGTGGCAATCCTTGCACTCCTTGCGTGGCTGAATAGAAAACGTTTGTTCCCACACGCTGAGTAGTTTTTATTTAAGAAACACAGAGGCAAAAGTGTTTGTGGATAACTTTACGGCTTATCTAAGCCATATTAGTAAGTATCTACTGGCTAAATGCGTTAACACGTGTATACTCAATATGTTCAATGCTTGACGACAGAAAATTATATCGGCTTGCTGCGGACATCTATCAAATGATGTACTCATAAGGGAAATGGGAGAAATCCCTGCCGTCCCTTCAAGCAACAAAACACCCCTTGCGGGGTGTTTTGTCTTTATCTTCTGGCACTTCGTGTTTGAAAGTGTATAGAGCGTATTTCTAATGTCATTTTCTTTTCCTCAACTAGAATTCGTACAGAGGGTTTGCCTTCGCGCGAGTAATCTTTTGAATAGAAATGTTTTGGCGGGGCATCCTTTGGTTTTTCTTCATAGAGATCATAGTTCAAAATGACATCCGGTATTTTATCAATCGCAAAATAAATTATGGCTAAAGATTCCTCTTTAGAATGTCTCACTTTAAGTTCTCTGGCGCGCGATTCTACAGAATGTTTAAGAGCTTTTCTAGAAATACATACCATATATTCCCTGTGAGGATGTTTAGTACAATTTTGTCCGCGTATATTTAAAATATATAAAAGTTCTCCGTGTTTAGATATCAAAGATCCTTTTTCAAGTAGAAAATACTCACGGGCTAGGAGTTTAATTTTTGCCAATCTTTTCAGTATGCTTGTGTTTTCCTCCATTAAAAAAATTTTGTGTGCCAAAAAATTATAACATTTGAATGTATAGAATCGCAGTGGCGCGGGTGTCTCGGACAACTCAGATAGAACTCACTTCCCTTCTCGCCGTCACTTTACACTAGACTTTCGTGAGTAGGATCAGCTACACAGGTACAGGAACTATCATAAAAAATGGCAGTACATACTTAGTGCCGTTAGGTTGCCCTGTCTACGCTAAAAGAAAACCGCGTGAGCGGTTTTCTTTTAGCTTGAAGTCCTTATTTTTAAAAGAAAACCGCGTGAGCGGTTTTCTTTTAGCTTGAAGTCCTTATTTTTCGAGAATCTTCAATACAATCTACACACTTTTTTTCTCAACATAAAAAATATCCTCAAAAAACCAAATTTGCAAAACATATAAACATTAAAAACTGGTATTGACGGTGGCTTATTTGAGCGTTAGCATATATTTAAATAACTGACACTACTCTGTATATATGAATACTGATAATACTAAATTTCAACCACCGGAAATATCCGAGATTGCCACTAGTCGCGGTTGGTCTTGGCGTGCCATCTCAGAAAAATTAGGACTGAACCATCTCTCGTATCCTATTCCTGCGCATGCACAGACTCTTCCATATATGCTCGGAGGACTCGTCTTCGCTACATTCATGGTTCTGTTTGCCAGCGGTATTTACATGACGCAGTTTTATAATCCCGGACAGACTTCCTCCTATCAGAGTGTTTTGTATTTAATTTCAAGAGCACCATTTGGTAACTTTGTGAGAAGCATGCACTTTTGGTCGGTTGAGATTTTGTTTGTTCTTTTGCTCGCGCACATTACTCGTGTTTTTATTACAGGAAGTTATAAACGTCCGCGTGAGTTTACTTGGCTTATAGGGCTCGGGCTTTTTTTGCTTACAATACTTTTTACTTTTGCCGGCACTGTTCTTTCGCTAAGTCAGGAGGGGGTAGAAGCTTTGCAACACTTTAATGAAATAGGTGTACTGCTAGGTCCACTTGCTCTTTGGTTTACATCTGGGTTTAGTGCTGTTGTACCGCTCGTCGGACGTATTTATGTAACACATATAGTGATTTTGCCACTCCTGTTTGTTTTGCTTATTACAGCGCATTTTTATCTTATCCATATTCACAACATAGCTCCGAAAGCAACTAAAGACGCAGTGGTGGGTGGTGCTAAAAATGAAAAATTTGTACCATTTATCGCCCATATGAAAAAACTGGCTGGATGGTCATTTATACTGATTTCCATTATTATGGCACTCGCACTTTTGTTTCCTGAATCGCTTGGGAAAGTAGGTTTAGCCGGTGTTCCGTTAATAGAAGTAAAGCCTAGGTGGATGTTCCTTTGGCTTTTTGGCGCGGAAGATGTATTTGGTATCAAAGCGCTCATCTGGGGTCCTACAATACTTTTTGCTTTGCTTGGTATCGTTCCGTTCATTGACCGTTCACCCTATCTTTCTCCGCGTCGCCGACCGTGGATGATGGTGTATGGTGCAGTCATTGTATCTGCACTCCTTATTCTTTCTATGCAAGCTGTGTCAGCATCAACAAAAATGGAATCTACACCGCAAGTAGGAATGCGTCTCCCGTGGATTGAACAAGTTCTACCTGGCCGTACTGCTTATGCACATAATTTGGTCTTTCTTTCTTTTACACCAACAACCGTTAGCCCTGGAGATGCAGTCTCAATAATTGGTGACGGCATGCGTGAGAGTGGTCTATATATTCTTTCTTTGCAAGGACCGGGAAAAGATATTTACTTGGGCACTGCAACGATTGCGAAAGGAAATGATAGTTTGAATACTGTCATGACAATTCCTTCAAACACTCCGGGGGCTTCGTATACTATCGCAGTTAAAAACGTTAAAAGTGGTTTAGTATTCTATACCCCACTGCAACTTACTGTTGAACCAATAGCAATGCCGTTACCGTCAAAATATCCGACCGACTCACGCTACCCGATTCCGAGTGGAGAGATTCCTTGGATTGCTGGTTTCATTGCTGTGTCGTTTAGTATCGGTATCATTCTTTTATTCACGAAAGATCCACAATTTCCACTAAGTGATAACAACGACGAATCGAGCGCATAACAGCTTACATTCCAGAGATATGGTACTCCTCTGTGCTAGTTACTCTTCTAGGTTGCCCTATCTACACTAAAAGAAAAGAAAACCGCGTGAGCGGTTTTCTTTTAGCTTGAAGTCCTTATTTTTCGAGAATCTTCAATACAATCTACACACTTTTTTTCTCAACACAGACAATCTGGTGCAACCATGCAAAAAGTGCTCCCATAACCCATCCATAGATGAAGGATTCAGCCAGTCCTATGAGGTACCCAATTGCTGTGAAAGTGAATCCTGGATACGATATTTGTAGGAAGCCATAATGAAGCGCCTTGAGTGTTGGTGAAGTAAATATTCCTCCCCAAACGCTACACACAAGGAAAAATAGTACTGAAAGAATACCTACGACATACCCAATTTTATTTACATTTAGTTTTTCCATAATTATATTAGAAATTATAACGACTCTAATTACGATAGTTATATTTATTTAGAAATATACCGCCTACCTACAATATATTTACTATAATTGTAACATGCATAAAAGATGTATTTATACTTTGCACCTTTCTTTTTCCCTCGACAGACTTTAATCCCGCGCGCTCTCACAAGTTGTTTATTTTTCATTGAAAGCTCCTTAATAAAATCATGTGCGTGCGCATTTTCCGGGCTATAAGGAGTCTCATATGTTTCTAAACTTATACAAATAACAATTAATTAATTTGCAGACGAAGCCCTAGACAAATTACTTTTTATTTGGTATAAATGATTTATTGTTCGCCGCATTGCGGATGGGGCAATAGAACACATTCAAAAACTCAAAAGGAGAGAAAAATGAAGAAAAGACTATGGATAGGTATCGTTCTTGCCTTTATATTGCTCAGTTTTGCTGTAATCGCTACGGATCATAACGATGAAAAACTAAGCAGAAGCCAAGCAACACGTGACTTACGCAGTTGGATGGAGCAACCAGATGCAACATTCCGTGTTATCGGCGTACAGCAGATGCCACAATTAGGGGGAGCAAATGTCGATTTCTACATGAAAAACTTTAGGATTGGTTTACCTAAAAACGATGCGATCACTGCCTATGCACTTGGTCCGGGTGGTGGTACAAAAATTTGGACAGGAAATGGGCACGCCATATTCAAGCACTACAACAAGGGATGGGTGCTTAACGAGATAAGCATCGGTCGGTGGTCCTGGAATGATATCGGGGCAGATGTTAAATGATTTATCTTTAAAAACCCCGCGCAACACGCGGGGTTTTATTTAATACTATTGGAATCCATGTGATTATTGAAGAAAAAACAGGGTCAGACACCTTTCTAGTTATATTTATTTAGAAATATACCGCCTATCTACAATATATTTACTATGATTATAACATGCATAAAAGATGTATTTATATTTTGCACTTTGCCTATTGGCGTCATTTACAATGAATTTTCCAAGAAAAATAGTTGACTAATTGATAAATAAATGGT
>QIHK01000072.1 GCA_003230945.1 Candidatus Kaiserbacteria bacterium | reverse complement strand
GCTTTTACAAAATGCTTCTGCATTTCTTCTACTTCTAAATGTGTTTTCTTTTCGAATACTTCCTGAACTGCCTCTGAAGCACTTCGAAACTCAAAGTCCTTCTCTCGAATTTGCGGATGTACTGTTAAAGCACGTTTATTGATACCGAGCAGATGCACACCAGAGAGTCTACGTACACGCGACAGCGCCACATATCCTTGTCCATGTTCAAATGCACGAGACAGATCCATAATTGCTTCATCCATTGAAAGTCCTTGGCTCTTATGTATCGTCATGGCATATGAGAGACGTAGTGGCATTTGTGTAATTGATGCTCGCACTTTCCCCTGTTCTTCCATTTGCCATTCCATCGGCTCAACGGTAATACGCACACCTTCACGAGTTTCTACAATCGGTGATCCACTTCCCTCTTCAAACGCAATAATGGTACCAAGGGTACCGTTCACAAATTTTCCTTGTGGAGAATTCTTTGTGAACATTACCGCGGCACCCTCTTTGAGCTCAAGAGTCTTAGGAGAAAGACAACCTCGTTGAAGGCTTTCAATGAGATTTTTCTTTCCTTTGCTCGACATAATGAATTCCTTCGAAGGAGTTTCAAGTTTTGAAAGTTCTATTGCATTGATACGATCAACATCTATATTATGTGAATAGAGTTTTGGTACATTCGGAGGCACCTCAGCAATATCTGTGTACCGTGTCATGAGTTTTTCATAATAGGTCTCCTCAATTTCACCTGAACGAATTGCTGAGAGTATTGCTAAAAAAACGTCATCATCCTGGCGATATTGTTCTGTGAGATAGCAAGTAAATAGATTAAGTGCCTGCCATGTTTTAGATTCGTAGGCAAATTGAGCTGTATTATCTCGAGAAATAGGAGGAAGTTGAAAAAAATCACCAACAAGGACAACAATAAGACCGCCGAATGGCTGATCAGAACGCCGTACTTCGCGACAGACCGCGTCTGCTGCTTCAAATGTTGCTGCAGAGAGCATTGATATTTCCTCAATGATGAGCACTTTTGCTTTTTGAATACGACGGGCGATGTGTTCCTTACTTGCGATGCGGTCGATATCAGCTTCTGAGAGATCATTTGCTATGCCAATACCGCTCCAAGAGTGAAGTGTTCTACCGGAAACATGTGTGGCGGCAATACCAGTAGCTGCTGTTGTTGATGGCTCGATTCCCGCTGAATGTAACCACGTAATAAAAGTATTGATGGTATGAGTCTTACCACTACCAGGTTCTCCAGTAAGAAATACATTTGCACCAGTTTTGAGAATCGTAATCGCCTCAGATTGAGTCATATCATCCAATTATACCTATAGAAAAAAACTATGGTAGTTTCTGTGTCACTAATAGCACTTTCTACTATTTTCAACTTTAATATCCGAAACCCATATAAGTAAAATAAATACCAATGAAAAATACTGTAACGAATAGCCACCTCACAACTGTTTCGTTCTTATAGAGAGACCGACCCATGTGCAGTAATTGTTTAGGTGCAACAAGATAGGCAAAGCCTTTAAGAAGGATTACCCAGCCAAAAAGTGTTATCCATACACGCCACGTTCCATCCCACACATTATGGGCAAGCACGATAGCAATTCCCGCACTCATAGTGATGAGAGCAGCAACAAATATCGAAGAAGAATCATGATTCAAATCACGAATGACTGATAAGAAAAATTTTGGTCGTAAAAGACCTGCAATAGCTAGAAGAATACATACCAAACCAATTAACTGTGCCAAAAAATACGATAGTTCCATATCCATAGTATGAGTGAATAATTCTATACTTATTATATCGCACAGTACTAACCGATGAATACGAAAGCACCCTTATATCAAAGAGTGATAATTGCGTAGATATATCCACTCGTCTATCTATCTCTACCAAAGTCTCATAATTTTCTATGTATACTACCTGAAGTAGGTTTACGATATATTTTTTTATATATAAAAACTGATGTCTCTATAATGCTATAACTGAAATAAATG
>QIHK01000038.1 GCA_003230945.1 Candidatus Kaiserbacteria bacterium | reverse complement strand
AGCAACATGCCGAGGTGGTGAAATTGGTAGACACGCCAGTCTTAGGAACTGGTGCAGCAATGCATGGAGGTTCAAGTCCTCTCCTCGGCACCAATCAAAAAAACAGCACTTAACCGTGCTGTTTTTTTATTACATTTGACACACACCCACCCGACTGGTACTCTTGGACTAGTTAAAGCACATTACAAAAGGAGTCCGAAATGGAGAAACATCCTATCTACTTGGTGACCGCAGAAACGCGGTACTTGATTGCATCAACATTTATGCGCTTTCAGGGGCACTATGAATCCCCGACGTTGCGAGGGAAACTTTTTACTCTTGAAGAATTTATGGACGACTATGCAAAGCAAAACGGTAACTTTACCTACTGCAGTGACTGGCGTGGATTCAACATACCGTCATGGGTACTCGAGCCATTTTATGGCGCGAAGTTTAACCCTCTTTCTAAGAAAGAACAAAAATTACTGCAACTATTTAGATATATAAGCGGAGAGTTCTATGTTATTGGCTTGAGCGACGAAGTATCAGGCGACCCGTGTTTTATCAAGCATGAGTTTGTGCATGGTTTGTTTTATACAAATTATGACTACAGACGAGCGGTGAAGGTAGCGATAACTAAGCACTATACTGACAAGTTTAGAGCTGGATTAATTAGTATGGGTTACTCCCCTGATGTTACAATTCTTGATGATGAAATTAACGCCTACTCAATAACAGGGCTTGGCGACACGTTGTCAAAAACAGATAAATCTATCCGGGAAGATATAAAGGAATTGCAAAAATGCTTACGGGCAATATTTAAAGAGCATTTTGGTTTTTCTATTAAGCAGGTGAGTGCTGATTTTATTAAGAAACGGATACACCTTAAGCGAATCTGAAAACACGGAGGTCTTACATTTTGTAAGGCCTCTTTTTTTATATTAAAAAAAGCGGATTGTATATACAATCCGCTTTGGTACTTCTTAGACAGAGACAGCTCCTGAAAACTTATCCATAAAGGCATCAAGCTGATGGTCTTTGCCGTGCTCGCACACGTCGTGTCCAACGCCATTACCTGCTTCCAGTTCAAGCACACCTACGTCGCTTTCCCAGTATGCAGTCACCATGACGCAAAACTCTTCCAGTAGGTCAACAAGGTTTTTACCCGAAAGCAATTCCAGTTTACCGTAGTGCATGAAGCTCGCAACGAACAAAGCATTATCTTCGTCCAAGTCGATGGCGTACCGTATCTGGTCATCGCCACATGAGGGCTCGTGGATTTGTATCATGCTTGCCTTAAGGCGTGCATACCGCTCTGGGTCTGACGCAAGCTCGCTAACATCCACCACGTCCTCCCAGGAATAACACAACCCCTGACAGGGCTCATAATGCATTCGAAATATCTTTCGCATGGCTTTTCTCCTATGTATTAAAAGTACTAAAACTACAAACACTCGCCTGTAGAACCGATGTTACTGTACCAGAATGTAGGAAATAGTCAACTATCCTACATCTGCTGTAAGTCGCAAATAAGGATTGAACTTTAATTACTTTTAATCTCCATTTAAATAGTACCTTTGCCCCCAGAAAGATATCAAGTAATAATCTTCACTACAAGAATCAACTTTAACACCAAAAGGAACCCATCTAACCATTGTGCACGAACCATCACAGGCAGGAACTCCTTCAATCTCACGAACATAGTTGCGACATTCAGATTTTATTTTCTGAAAATTCACATCATCTCTTCCTTTAAAAAATCTATCTTCAATAATATTTTCTCCTAAGTCAAACCAGAGCCATGGTGCAAGAAAAAAAATACCAATAATAACAACAGAAGAGCCACAAATTATTTTTTTTATTATCTTACCCATTTTTATTACATCTTCTCTGGCGCGGTGATGCCGAGGAGCGAGAGTGTCTTGGCGAGTGTTTGGTGTGCTGTGATAAGGAGCTCTGCTGCCTTCGGGTTGTACGTCTCCCCTTCTATAATTCGCACATCGTGGTAGAAGCGTGAAAACGCCTGCGCGAGGTC
>QIHK01000054.1 GCA_003230945.1 Candidatus Kaiserbacteria bacterium | reverse complement strand
AAGTCCGCTGCGTGGAAACGCATGACCCCTCAGAGACTACACGCCGAGCTCCGTTCGTATCAAAATTAGAGATACAAGCATATTTGCAAGGTGCTCTCCATGATGCGTATCGTCGTAAGAATCGTATCCGTTTTTCCCAAAAAGGGACAAGATGGCTCAAGGTTCTTAAAGGTCTTCTCAAGCAACTCGGCTATAAGTCGTGGATGTATAGAGAAGGCTCACGCGATGTATACGATTTGGAGACAACTGCATTATTCTTGGATTTTGATTTTGATCCTCAGTCTTTAGAAACAAGTAAAGAAAAAGTAGCTTATATCTGCGGATTCTTTGATGCAGAAGGAGGCATTCCGCATAGTCGGAGTGATACATTCTACATACAACTTGTCCAAAAAGATCGAGAAAAGATGCAAATGTTAAAAGAACTTCTCCAATCACTTGGCATCAAAACTGGTGTGCTCCATAATCCGAGCCACCGTGTTGATCCAAACTATTGGCGTTGTTTTGTAAGCACCGCATCACATTCAGACTTTGTGCGTATCATTGGTTCATTGCATCCGATGAAACGTGCACTTCTGAAAGAACGGATGAAGATATAGTCCATGCCTCGTAGCGATACGAGGGTAGAACAGAACAAGGCACGGCTAGCGGAAGCTGGTCGTGGAACATATCCAATTGGAATCGCTATTGCTCGAAAGGCATAGCATGTCGATCGTTTGTTTTCGGACAAATGGAGAGATAGTACTCGTCTCTAAACGGTACTCGGATGCCGGATAACGTATCCCGGTATCTCCTTCGGAACGCTCAATTGACGTTCCGAGGGGGATGAATAAGCGGAACAAAAGAGCACATAATATCTTTCATTTTTACGTACATAATAAAACCACCTTTTTCGAGGTGGTTTTATTATTTTTTGATTCAACTATCTGTGTTGTACTTAGTGCACGCGCTAGGGCTCGAACCTAGGACCGCTCGAGTATCAGTCGAGTGCTCTACCAACTGAGCTACGCGTGCAACACACTACTTATATTTCCCAGTACGGCGATAGTACCAAAATCATCCGTTTTTTGCCAGAAGGTTCATAGGGTTATACCCACTATATCTTATAGGAGGTTCAAGTACCGCTATACTACGCATATGCGAGACATACTCATACTCATCGGACTTTCCCTTGTTTCTCTCATTGTGGGGACGATGATTTACTTTCTTAGTGATGGTAAAAATATTGTTTCGAGACAAACTGCGACCAGTAATCAAGCGGCGAGCATTGTGGCATTTGCCCCGATTGTGTCTGGCTTAGATTCATCGGTTACGAAACGTAAAAATTATCTTGTAACTTCTTCCGCTCAGCTCACAGAGCTCTGGAAAATGTTTTCTTCCAATGGTACACCTCCTGCAGTAGACTTTGTTGCTTCTAATATTATTGCTGTTTTTGCTGGAGAAAAACCAACAGCAGGCTATACAATCTCAGTTTCAAAAATTAAAGATTCAGATACTCGTATGGTAACAGTCCTCCTTTCTCGCCCCGATAAAAATTGTGTCCTTACTCAAGCACTCACAGCACCGTATCAAATTATAAAAATACCAAAATCTACTCTTCCACTAAATCATACAGATATTTCAACAACGACTCCTTGTCTCAATAAATAAGAGACTCTGCTGTTTTAAAAGAAATCCTCCTCTTGAGAAAGAGGTACAAAAACGCATACTTTTGATTCGGCGCGCTTGGTAGTAGTATTCTCGTATGGATGCCTCCGCATATTTTCATGGGAAGAAAATAACAGTTATGGGTCTTGGCCTTTTAGGTCGGGGTGTTGGTGATACCCGTTATCTTGCAGAATGCGGGGCAGAGCTTATTGTCACTGATCTTAAGTCGCGCGAGGCACTTGCTGAATCAGTTGCTCAACTTGAGTCATTTCAAAATATTACTTTCATTCTTGGTGAACATCGAGAAAATGATTTTTCCACTGAAGGAGGTTCTTTTTCTGGAGGCACTGGACCGGATCTCATTCTCAAAGCAGCGGGGGTGCCTCTTGACTCGCCCTATATCGCAAAAGCAAAGGCTCAAGGTATTCCAGTACGAATGAGTGCGGATTTATTTATGGAGATTTCAGAAATCCCGATAATCGGCATTACTGGTACACGCGGGAAATCAACCGTTACCCACATGGTCCATGCCATTTTAAGTGCGACAAAAAGAAAGGTACTACTCGGTGGAAATGTGTACGGTGTCTCGACGCTTGCTCTTTTATCTAGCGTGACGGCAGAACATACTGCCGTTCTTGAGCTTGATTCATGGCAGTGTCAGGGGCTTAGTGAAGCAAATATTTCTCCTCATACTGCTGTTTTTACAACCTTCTATCCAGATCATACTAATTATTATAAAAATAATCCTGGTGCCTATCTTTCGGACAAATCAAATATCTTCCTCTATCAAGATCCAGATGATGTACTTATTGTTGGAAGCCAGTGTGCTCCAACTTTAATTGAGGCTTTTGGTGAACATATTGTTTCGCATTTGATTATTGCAGATGAAAAAAAACTTCCGAGCCAATGGCAGTTACGAATTCCAGGCATACATAATCGCTACAATGCAGCTCTTGCTCTTATGGTGGCCCGTTCTCTTGGTATTGATGATGCCGTTAGTCGTCGTACGCTTGAAACATTTGATGCTGTCCCCGGTCGTCTTGAATGCATCGCCAAAAAAGATGGTATCTCATTCTTTAATGACACAACTGCGACGTCGCCGGAGGCGACGCTTTCTGCACTTTCTGCACTCAATCCATCACGTACAGTGCTTATCATGGGTGGTGCAGATAAAAATCTTAAGATGAACGCACTCATTACAAAACTTTCAGAAGTAAAAAAAATAATCCTGCTTGCCGGAACTGGCACTGAAAGTATTAAAGACCAATTACCCAAAGGCACTATTGTGTATGAAAGTATGAAGGAGGCGGTAACCGCAGCACGAAGTGTTGCGGTGCTGGGTGATAATATTTTACTCTCTCCCGCTTTTGCCTCTTTTGGTCTTTTCAAGAATGAATACGATCGTGGAGATCGTTTCAATGCACTCGTACAAGAGATATGATAGGCATATTTGATTCTGGTGTGGGAGGGTTAACTGTTTTAAAAGCCTTTCGCGCGTGTATGCCGAAAGCAGACATAGTTTATTTTGGTGATATACAAAATGCACCGTATGGCCTAAAATCAAGAGAAGAATTAACAAGGCTTACCGGTGATGCCATAGATCGACTCATGGGTGAAGGGGCTACGTATATTATAAGTGCGTGTAATAGTGTTTCGGCTTCACTGGTAGCATCCTTTTTACAGGAGCACGATTTGCCACCAGAACATTTGATTGAGATGGTCAATCCGACTGTACAGCACTTTAAGCACACCAATAAAAAAATTGCCGTTTGTGCTACTCCAGCCACTATTGCCTCTGGTATCTATCAAGAAGCATTTAAAACAATAGCTACAGAAGTACGCACAATCGCTATTCCGGAACTTGCCGGTGCTATTGAATTCGGCGCGAGTCTTTCTGAAATTGAGCGCTGTATACATACCGCATTTGTAGATATTCCTCGTGATTTTGATACTCTCTTACTTTCATGTACGCATTATCCTTTCGTGCAAAATATATTTGAACGATTACTTGGAAAGGGTATACAGGTTTGCAATCCTGCT
>QIHK01000004.1 GCA_003230945.1 Candidatus Kaiserbacteria bacterium | reverse complement strand
GCGGAGGGGGAGGGATTCGAACCCTCGATACGGTTTAACCCGTATAGCGATTTAGCAAACCGCCGCACTAGGCCTCTATGCGACCCCTCCGTGTATGTCTCGGCAGAATATCAAATTTAGTGTGTCAACGCGAGCGGGAGGACCTGTGTAACCCCGCCAGCTCTTAATCCATCGATTGCTGCTTGCAGTGTTGCCCCTGTCGTAGCGACGTCATCAAGAACTATATAAAGGAATGAAGAATCTGGATTGGGTGCAGTATTTTCGTTTATAGGGAGACACGTGAAGGCACCATGCATATTTTCTTCTCGTTCTCTACGCGGAAGTGTTACTTGTGATTTGGTGTCACGGGTGCGTACAAGAAGTTTTGTATAAAGTGATATGCCTATTTCGGAGGCAGTGCATCGAACCACTTCTTCAACCTGATTAAAACCTCGCTCTTTGCGTCGTGTTTTGCTAAGCGGTATAGGTACCAGACGTACTGAAGTAAAATCGAAATCAGAATTTTGTATATATTTGTTGAGTGCCATTGCGAGAAAATTAAAAGCTTTCTGATTCCCATGATATTTTGCCTCATGAATCACCGCGCGAACTCGCGCGTCGTGAAGGGGAAGAAGCACAATAGTCTCCGGTCGTGTTATGGGTACACTATGAGGTTCCAGAAGCGTCAGAAACTCATTTGCGGTCATATTGCACAGGATTTTTTCATCGGGTCTCGTTGAAAACAATATGTCCTGTATCCATTTTAAAAATAATTGCAACATAAAAAATTAGGGATAGATTTGCTTCGTTTACCTATATTTTTTAACATAGATTTTTCATGCTACATGCTACTATTGCTCTATGTCGTTTTTTGGAAATCTTTTTAAATCAAAAGAAGAGAGTGTCCTTGGCGTCGATATTGGTTCTTCCTCTTTAAAGGTAGTGCAATTACGCAGAGAGCATGGTCAAGCGGTGCTTGAAACGTATGGGGAGCTTGCACTGGGGCCGTATGCTAAAAGGGAAGTGGGTCAGGCAACCAATCTTTCTCCAGAGCAACTTACTGAAACTCTCAAAGATCTTTTGCATGAGGCAAAAGTTACTGCAGTAGATTGTGGTGTTTCAATTCCATTCGCTCGTTCTCTTCTGACACTTGTCGATCTTCCATATCGAAATGATCCAAAAGAGCAAAAAACAGTTGTTGAACTCGAAGCACGCAAGTATATTCCTGTTCCCATGTCTGAAGTGCAACTTGATTGGTTTATTGTGCCAGATAGAGATGCCATACCTGGTGTCCCTCCGAAACAGAAATCGAAGGTCGAGGTACTTCTTATTGCAGTGCATAGTAATGAGCTTAAATTACTACAAACGGTCACTGCCGGCGCGAAGCTCA
Organism: Candidatus Kaiserbacteria bacterium; assembly: GCA_003230945.1. GTDB lineage: Bacteria > Patescibacteriota > Minisyncoccia > Phycocordibacterales > Phycocordibacteraceae > C7867-001. The sequence continues at coordinate 790 of QIHK01000004.1, read as the reverse complement.
AAACTAGTTTCTATGAGATTGAAATTTTCAGTACTATTCGTGCCGTTGTCGATGAACCGGTGAAGCCGGTTATGGTGCTTGATATTGGTGCCGGTACAACTAAGACTTATATCGTCGAACGAGGCGTTGCCGTACTTTCTCATGCGATTAATGCTGGAAGTCAAGACATTACGCGCGCGCTCGCGGCGTCCGGGGATCTCAGCATACCTCGCGCCGAAGCACTAAAAAAAGAAAAAGGACTTAGCGGGAAATCTTCAAACTCTCAAGAACTGGTTTTCTCACGAATTTTTTCTGAAGCACATCGTGTTCTTACCCAATACGAAACGGCACATAACAAAACAATTACTTCTATAGTGCTTACTGGTGGGGGAGGTATTACCAAAGATCTTTGTACGTATGCAAAGAAAATGTTTTCAATTAATGTACGTGTTGCCGATCCTTTTGTGAAAACTGAAGCACCGGCATTTATTCGTCCTGTTTTACAAGAAATTGGCCCTGAGTTTGCTGTTGCCGTCGGTCTTGCTCTGCGCAAGCTCGAAGAAAAATCATAAGGTTATTCTACTTGTACACAGTAGCACCGGGCAGTGCATGCGTGCGTGTCGTATACTCATAGGTAAATGGCTCTTCCTCCAACAATTCCTACGTCGTTCGTTCCTCACCCTGGTGGCAATAGCTCCTTGAGGCGTTATCGAGGAGATCTTACCGGCGCTTTCAATTTTTTCGCATACGGGGTACTTGGATTGGTGCTCATACTAGCGATTGGTTTGTTCTTTTATGGGAGGCTTATTAC
>QIHK01000074.1 GCA_003230945.1 Candidatus Kaiserbacteria bacterium | reverse complement strand
GTGACAGCTTTGTCGCAATGCTCCGTGCTTTTGCGTAGTGCTTATCGTCTTCCTTGAATCGAGCTGAACCAAAAATGGTTACCGAGCGCGGGTATCGCCCGATAAATTTAAATCCATCAGTGAACTCTTGTGTAATCACTGACAAACGCTTTTTTGCGGCGCGTGAAATCTCTGACTGTGTGTGTGGAATGCGACGGATTTTTGAATCAGGTGCTCTTCGTTTTGTTACTTTCTTTTTCATAGTTGTATTATTATATCACATTATCTGGCGGGTATTATTTCGTGTCTTTGATCGTCAAACTGTAGCGCAGTCCGTACAGCATCATAGCACCAAGTGCGAGGAATAGGTATTGGTATTCAAAGAAGGCGAGGAATACAGTGGCAATAATAGGTGCGAAGAGATAGGCGAGTGGGCGAGTGTTTCTGTAGAACCCTATCATTTGCGTGTTTGTTGCGTCTATTTGTTTGAAGAAGTAGCTCTCGGTCATAATTTCAATTATGCTTGCTCCAACACGGGTCATAAAGAGTGCAGCCGCCCACACCACCATGCTGGTTGAGGTGATAAAGAAGAGCGCGCCTGTAGTAAGTGCAATAAGAAGAAAGCCACCTGAAAGTAATTCTTTTTCGCCAAGCCACTTATCTGCAATTTTTCCTGCAGGGATTTCAAAAATTATAAACGGTAGAAGCATAATGGTAAATATGATACCAATTTCATCCCAGTCGAACCCTATTTGTTGATTGAGGTAAATCGGGGTATAGATAACCATGAGTGCGTAGAAAAACCGCAAAAGGAAGTTCGCCATGAATATCTTGTAAATATCTTTAGTTGCCCATACTTTCTTGCAGGTGCGCCAAAGAGAAGTACTTTCATAGTGTGGGTCTTTAAATTTTCTAAGCTTCAGGGCAATAACTGCTGTTACTGCGACCATGAATACCGCGGACGCTGAGAATAGTTTCCAGTAGTCGCCATCACCCAGAAGGAATCCTGCAATGAGAGGAGATACCACAAATGCAACACTGAACAAAGTAAGATATATACCGCGAGTACCTCCTGTGCTTTCATCCGAGGAGTAGCTCTCTAGAAAAACATCAAGGGAAAAAACAATAACCATGAGGAGTGCAGAGTAGAGAATAAATGAAATCCCAATAAGTACTGGTGAAGAAAGGAACCCTAGGGCGAGGAGCAAGAACACAAGAGTGCTCGTCATAAAGATGCTCGTTTTGTAGTTTCCATATTTTCTCAGTATCCGCGGCGTAATAGCGAGACCGATAATACCCAAGACGCTTGAGAGTGAGTAAAGGATACCAACCCACTCGGTAGACATGAACGTACTCAAAAACGTTGAGGTGAAATAGATAGGTATTGCAAAAGCGAACGCAAGAATTGTTCCTAGTGCATACATGACCCTTAAGGGGTTTTCTATTTGTGTGTGTTTGGTGCTAATTTCTTCATCCATATGCTCCAGTATACCACAAAGGCCGCCAGTTCATGGCGGCCTTTGTCATTCTATTTAAACGCGAGTACGTTACACACCAATCAATACAGGAAGTATGATAGGGCGTTTCGCGGTCTGCTGAAGCAAGAACCTTCCAAGCTGGTCGGTAATATTACCCTTAATAGTATCGAAGTCTGGTGTTCCTGCACCGCTAGAGCGCTCGATAGTTTTCTTGGTCAAGAAGCGAGCTTCACGCAAGAGTTCTTGTGATTCACGTAAGTAAACAAAACCACGTGAGATGATGTCGGGTGACTTCTTCACCTTTCCTGTCTTGCTATCAACAATAGCAACAACAACGAACATTCCGTCTTGTGCAAGCATTTGCCTGTCGCGAATAACTACGTCTTGAATATCTCCAACAGAGAATCCGTCCACCATGATAACGTTTGAAGATGCCTTCTCAGCAAGCTTCACAAGTTTTGTTCCTCCCTCTTGGATTTCTATAATCATTCCGTTGTCAGGAACAATAATATTTTCCTGAGCAAGCCCCATTCTCTTGGCGAGTTCTTCATGCACGCGGAGCATGTGGTGGTGTCCGTGAATTGGCATAAAGAATTTCGGAGCTATCTTTCGGTGAATCCACGCGGTTTCTTCACTGTTGGCGTGACCACTTGAGTGAACTTCTGCAATTCTGTAGTGAATAATCTTTGGACCTTGGCGTGCAATGTTGTCTTTTAGCCTTTGTACACTTCGCTCGTTTCCCGGAACGATAGATGAAGAAAGTAAAACAGTGTCGCTCTTGTTAAGTTTCAAATACTTGTGGTTCTTGTTTGACGCACGCATCAGTGACGCAAATTCGTCTCCCTGAGCACCTGTAGCAAGCACAACAATTCGGTCGGGAGGGTAGTTGTCCATCTCATCAATTCCGATGATGGTTCCTTTTTTCACCTTGAAAATCCCCGCCATCTGTGCAATCTCAATGTTGTTCTTCATGCTTCGTCCGTCGACAACAACTTTCTTGTTTGTTTCCTCCGCGAACTCAATAATTTTCACGAGTCGCTCAATAAGTGAGGCAAACGTACCAACAATAAGACGCCCTCGTGTCTCCATGATAATCTTTTTTATATTTTCAAACACAACGGTTTCGGAAAGAGAGAATCCGGGTTGCTCCACGTTTGTAGAGTCCATCATAAGCATGAGTGTGTTCTTGTCTTTAAATTTCTCAAACTCCTTTTCTTCCATTTCTGTGGGAACACCATCAACGTGCTCAAGCTTTAAGTCACCTGTTCCAACGATATCACCGTAAGGTGTTTCGATAACAATACCCATAGCGTCGGGAATAGTGTGCGTTACCGCAAAGAACCTCACGTGTGTGCTACCAATAGCAATACGCTCGTCT
>QIHK01000013.1 GCA_003230945.1 Candidatus Kaiserbacteria bacterium | reverse complement strand
TTCTTTTTAAGTGATCCTCGAAGCGCTTTTTTTGCTGATTTGATAATTGGCATATATTTTTTACTAGTTTCGATTGTGAGATGCGGAGTTATTACACCGCCTCAATGAAAGTCATACTACCACAAGCACTCAGAAAAGACAACATCTGTACGCGGGGTACCGTATTATATAAAAAAGGACCGTTTTTACACGGTCCTTTAGGTTCTGCATCATCATTCTTCGTACTGGTCGTCTTCAACGATATTTCGCTTCGGAGCAACAGGCGGAGGGTCTATTTGGTCGATAATCTCCTTCAGGATGATAAAGTGCTCAGGTGATGGCTCATAATGCTCCCGTTCATCTTCTGGAAGATGACTCAAGTCCACAGGGATAAATCCCATTTTGTGTTCCTTTGAGTATCCAATCACAAGCCCCGAGTCACTTTCTGTGCCCCATCTTGCTGCTTGCAGCTCTTCGGCGTACGCACATCCTTTATATGGAATAAAAGTAGTGTTCGCAAAATCAAATGCCTGCTCGGCGGTAAAAAATGAACCACCCCAGTTATTGAAAAATGCCATAGCCCACGGCTCTTTTTTCTTTACTTTTCCTATCTTAAAATCACTCATCGTCTAACTCCTTTCATGCCCGCGGTATTGCGGGGTGTGTGAAAAATAGAATCAAATACCTTCTATTCCAAAAAATACCACAGAGTAACAGCGAAAGCAAGTCGCTTGGTTTATATGCGTGATTTACAAAAATACGGTATGATAGGCATATGATCTCATATCTAACAGGAAACGTAATATTCACAGGAGAGCGCTTTGCGGTTATGAACGTGGGTGGTGTTGGGTACAAGGTTTTTGTATCCCCCGACACGCTTCACCACATGCAAAAAGTAGATGGTGATGTTTCTGTGTGGACATATCTTGCAGTGAGAGAGCAATCTCTCGACTTGTATGGATTTATGGACTTTGCGGAGCAGGAGCTTTTTGAAATGCTCATTAATGTATCTGGTATCGGACCAAGGTCTGGACTAGCGATTCTTGGTGTCGCTTCTGTAGAAATACTTACCGATGCTATTATTAACGGAGATACTTCTTATCTCACGAAAGTTTCTGGTGTTGGGAAAAAGAGCGCGGAGAAGATTATTCTTGAACTCAAAGACACACTGGTTGCGCTTCCGGTGAAAGAAGGTGAGGAAAACACAGTGCGCAAGGAAGAGTCCGATGCGATAGACGCGCTGGTCGCATTAGGGTATTCTGCAGGCGAGGCACGTGAAGCTCTCAAAAGTGTTGGGGATGATATTGTTGGCACCGCCAAGCGTATTACTGAGGCACTTAAAATTATCGGCGACAAATAAAACATCATGCTTGAAACACTACTGCGTATTCTAAAAATATTTATCCCTAAAAAGATATTTGCAAAACTCCAGCCAATATACCACCGAGGATTGGCTCTTTTGAGTGCAGTTGTGTACGGCTTCCCTTCTCGAAAGATTTTCGTCGTGGGTGTTACGGGCACAAAAGGAAAGACAAGTACAGTAGAGCTTGTGAATGCCATCTTGGAAGAAGCGGGACGCAAGACAGCTCTACTTGGCACACTCCGATTTAAAATAGGAGACAAGACCGAGCCGAACAAAAAGAAAATGACAATGCCAGGGAGATTTTTTATACAAAAGCTATTGCGTGACGCAGTAACAGAGGGTTGTACGTACGCGGTCATTGAAATGACGTCTGAAGGAGTAATGCAGTCTCGCCATAAATTCCTAAATCTTGATGCACTTATCTTTACCAACCTGTCTCCTGAGCACATCGAGAGTCACGGCTCGTATGAAAATTATGTTGCAGCAAAACTAGAAATAGCGAAGGAGCTTGAGAAGTCACCCAAAAAAGAAAAAACTATTATCGCAAACACTGACGACGAGCAGGGGAAGAATTTCCTTGCAATAGATGTTCCCAATAAAATTGCGTACGGACTTAGCGATGCGAGCGACATCACTCAAGAAAAACACACGACAACGTTTAAGGTTGGCAAAGATACATTTAATACACAACTAGAAGGAACGTTTAATGTGTACAACGCGCTCGGTGCGATAGCATTTGCAAAAACGCAGAACATACCTGCTGCTGCTATCCAAAAAGCGCTTATCAATATTTCGAGCATCCCAGGTAGAATGGAATACATTACCGAAGGGCAGGACTTTTCTGTTGTTGTAGACTACGCGCACACAGCGGACTCACTAAGGCAAGTATACGAAACTTTTGCATCACAAAAAAAGATTTGTGTGCTTGGTTCTGCAGGAGGAGGACGTGACACATGGA
>QIHK01000025.1 GCA_003230945.1 Candidatus Kaiserbacteria bacterium | reverse complement strand
CCCCGAACGCCACACTCAATGCTATTTATATGTGAGCGATAAAGATAGAGACGTTTTGCGATAACTCCTTGCAAAAGCAATTGTTTCAGGTGAATTTTACGCGCGAATTTACTAAGTTGTTTAGAAAAATCTTCCATAATCAGATTATATACTTACAATACCCAAACGAGGATAACTCAGCAAGAGTGGTTTGAAGAAAGAACCAAACAAAAAAAGAAGAGATTTTGGTCGTGCGGACGGCGAAGCGTGGTAAATCGTTGGAAAGAAAGCCCTTTGCGCGCCTTGCGCGCCGTTTGCGGAGTAAAGCTCTGCTCGCAATTCTGCCAAAACTGACAAAATCGCAAATTTGCGGAGAGGGGGAGATTCGAACTCCCGAGACCCTTTCGGGCCTGCTGGTTTTCGAAACCAGTGCATTCGACCACTCTGCCACCTCTCCGTATAAAGGATATCCTAGCATTGCTAGTTACGAGATACCACGTCTACTTATGTCTGTAGATAATCCAAAAACTGATCATGCACACGCTCTGATCCAACTCTTTCGTGTAGTGCCACACGCTTATCTTTACTAATCACTTGACCTGAATAGTCTTGGATACGCGCCATCACATTCTTCGGTGTATCAAAATCAACAACAAGGTGTTCAAGACCAATTTCTTTAAATACTTCAGCGACACCCATATTCTTATTTACAAGTGCTGGAGTACCGGCTGCCACTGCTTCTTGAGCAACATTGCCATACGTCTCAAAGTGCGACGGACAGAATATAAGCCCCATCCGTGCGTAGAAACCAGCGAGAGCCGAGTCTGAGCGCCGAGGAGCACAGAATTTCACAACGTCCTGCAAACGTTCATAGGCAAGTGATTTACGGCCAGCATCAGTGATAACATTTAACTTAAATAGGCCACCCAAACGTGCATTGAAGTGCGCAAATCTTTCTATAAATTTTGTGTTCTTTATATGTACCCAGCGACCGACATATGCCAAATCACGTTTATTGCAACCAGGATTTGTCGCAAAAAATGCATCAGGAATTGGATTCGGAAGTACTATGGCACGTGGAGAACGTAAAGTGTGTCCAAATACCTCACGCTCTACTGTTTGTTTTGCAAATTTAGAAGGGAATATATACCGTAATTTCTTATTATCAAAAGTCGCTTCCATCGCGCGCATTAAGCCACGGCGACGTTCACTTCCCCAATGCTCAGTCTCTTTAGTTAAAGAGCCGTGGTAGTGAAGCACTGCCGGTATACCCTCTGCTTTTGCCGCTTGATACAAAGACCACGGGAGATAATAAGTACCGTTAAGAAGCACCATGTCTGGCCTTTCTTTTTGAATGAGAGAACGATAGGTATCAATAACTGGAAGCAAAGCTCGATGTATGTCATCAAGTGAATCTGCCTTCTTAAGAACGTCTGAGAGAGGTTCATGTGCCGTATGAGCCGATAAAATGGTAACTCCATTCTCATCTACTCGAGTGCAGGAATCTTGCACAACTGTTTTATTTTTTGAATTAGCACAATCAACTGATACTCCTATGAGAGATAGACCTTCTGCATTAGAACGACGCTGTGCATATTCAGAGAAAGACGACATCACACGAGTAATACCGGCTACAGCAGAAGACTGGATGTTCGTGAGAATCCTCATTTTGAATAGAAAAAATTAAATAACTGAAATGATTTAAAAAATGCTCGCTACTGGAGAGAGCTGATTACTTTGTGATAATATCACTATAGAAGCATTTTGTAAAGAGCTACAACTCATATACTTAATATAAAAAATTGCCAAAATGCATTATTTCTGACAAAATCCCTCTGCAAGGCCTCATCGTCTAACGGTTAGGACAGCAGGTTTTCATTCTGCAAATCGGGGTTCGATTCCCCGTGAGGTCACAAATTAAAACTTCTCGCTCAAAGAGCATAGAGAATGGTACACAAACCTTTTCCCAGCAACAATCGCTCCGCGATTGTTGCTGGGAAATTGGTTTATCTCAGATTTCTTGTTAAAATAGTAATATATTACAATGAACACAAACAAGGAATCCACAATAGCAAAGAATATCAAAAAACACCGAGAGAAAATCGGCGTTTCGCAAGACAAGTTGTCAAAGCTCTCTGATGTTACCTACAACACTATAATCAAGATAGAGTCAGGAGCAAACACCAACCCCACAATTAATACGATGACCAAGATCGCCAAGGCTTTTCAGGTTGGCGTTGATGATTTAATCAAATAATCTTATGAAGAAAAGCTCAAACAAAAATCTGCACAATGCGAGTAAGGCAAAAAAAGATGAGTTTTATACTCAGCTTTCTGACATTGAAAA
>QIHK01000040.1 GCA_003230945.1 Candidatus Kaiserbacteria bacterium | reverse complement strand
GTATTCAAAAGCAAAGTTACTCCCGCAGTAGCCCGCAGGGAACTCTCCGCATTTCAGAGTATGGGACTCATCAAGAAGAAAGTATTCACAAAGGAAATCATCGCAAAACCTCGAAAGACAAAAAAGAAAACAAAAGGACCAAAGAAACCTCCTGTTGTGAAAAAGAAGCGAGTACAAGGGTGGCAGTTGGAAGTTAATTTTCCTCTCTTAGCGGCGTTGCAAAATATCCTCATAGACAACAAGCTTGTGAAGACAGAAGACATGAAAGGCAAGTTCAAAGGCGCAGGAAAGCTCAAGCTCATTATCGTTTCTGGTATTTTTATTCAGAACCCCGACAGCGCAATAGATATACTCATCGTGGGCGACGGACTCAAGAAGCGCAACCTTGAAAGCACATTGCGTGCCATTGAAGCAGAGATAGGGAAGGAGCTGGTATACGCACTCCTGGATACCAAAGAGTTTATGTATCGACTAGGTATGTATGACAAGTTTGTACGTGATATCCTCGATTATCCCCACGAAATAGTCGTAGACAAGATAGGGGTTTAGGTTAAGCCACCGTTCCTCAATATCTCCACTTATCCACACTTTATCCCCAAGAATTCCACAGTTTGGTGTTATTATAAGTAGATACCCATAGAATTATTTCAAAATAGTTTTTTAACGTACTATTTTGAAATGATTCTATGATTATTAGTATAATTTCGTAATATTATGGAAAAAAGTTTAACAGAAGAACTATTGACGGGTGTAGGCCAGTCATTCCAGGGCATTGGTGCTGGAGTTGCTGACTTCCTTCCCGAGTTTATAGTAGTTATTGCCATCCTTATTTTTGGTTGGATTGCTGGAGCAGTGCTCGGACGAGCAGTCGCTCAAATCGTGAAATCACTCAAGTTTGATAAAGTCCTCAAGAGCGCTGGCGCTGAGGATCTTTTTTCAAAGGCAGGGTTCCGTCTTGATTCAGGAATGTTTCTAGGCGAGCTTGTTAAGTGGTTTATTATCGTTGTGTTCTTGGTTGCGGCCTTGGACATCCTTGGACTTACTCAGGTAAACCAGTTCTTGCAACAGGTTATCTTGGGCTACTTGCCACAGGTGATAGTAGCAGTACTTATCTTGCTTATCGCTGCAGTGGTTGCTGACTCAATGCAAAAGATTGTTACTGGCAGCACAAAGGCAGCTGGTATGAAGTCAGGAGAACTTCTAGGAAAGGTGACCAAGTGGTCAATCTGGATTTTCGCACTTCTTATCGCGCTTTCACAGCTTGGTATTGCACCAAACTTCATGTACACATTGTTCACTGGGTTCGTTGCCATGATGGCACTTGCTGGAGGACTTGCATTTGGTTTAGGTGGAAAGGAAGTTGCTGGACGCTACCTAGAAGCGCTTAGCAAAGAAATTGGTGACGACAAGTAAGAAATTACGTCTCATCTTTTAAAGAAGAAAACCGCACAGCAATGTGCGGTTTTCTGTTGCAAAAAAACGAGTGTGTGGTATAAATATGTCTGGAGCAATATCGTTTCTTAACAGGAGAAATATTATGAAGAAGGCTGAAAAGAAAGCCGTTTTGACTATCCTTGAGTTGCTTGATTTGTACAAAGACACAACTTTCCCCCCAGAGCGTGAGGAAGAGGTTGAGGAAGAAGTAATGGACTTAGCGCGAGAGCACCTCTCGTTAGCAAATATAAAGAAAACAAAACAGGAGTTAGAGTTCTTATTTTCAGAGAGATATGTGCCCATGGGTGTACGTGGCACCCTATTTGAAAGACCATATGTTCCAGGTAAGTACTTAAAAACCCCTCGCTAAGCCCCCAACCACCAGTATTATACTGGTGGTTTTTTATTGCATAAAAGTGAGGTTATGGTATAACAATGTCAGTATTGTTGTTTAACAAAGGAGAAAGAATATGAGTACTAGTGATATAACTGATATGTCAATCGTAAATGGCAACACAGATGATTCTTCTCAAGAGCGCACGTTTACCGCAGATGAGTTTGTAATATTTTTGCAGAATCATTGTCGCGTTGGAGAGAGTGTCACTGCTTTGGCTGCTGTTAAATTTGGTGCCTCGCAAAAGAAGATTGATGAGGTGCTTGGACCACAGAGGGGTAGCTTTAGTTTTCATAGAAACATTGCGAAAGAATACGGACATCTTGCGTCAGAAATAGTACAGAAGCAAATCTTGGAAGACTTAGTGAATGAAGGCCTTGTGGATTGGGCGGAAGAGTTTGTGCAGCTCTTAGGCAGGAAATTAAATAGAGAAGAAGTGTTGTGCAGCGTTAAGCTTTTCTGCGAAGACAAAACAAATGGTTGGAAAACAAAGTACACAGAAGAACATCTTTTGGAATTTGTGAAAAAAAATCTTTCACCGGAAGATGTGCAAAATGTACTATC
>QIHK01000016.1 GCA_003230945.1 Candidatus Kaiserbacteria bacterium | reverse complement strand
GGTTTATACAAGACCGCATAACCAGACACAAGTGCCGCAGCTGCGGGCCCAACCGAAATAGCAAGAGGAAAGTTCCAGGGTTGAATAGAAGCACAAATGGGTGCATTAGAAATAGGCACCACCTCTGCACTGTTTTTTTGACCGCAAGGACTTATCAGCGTCTTGTTGCAAAGCTCTACCACAAATGGCGCATAAGCTGCGTACCACTCGAGGAAATCAATTGCTTCACATATTTCGCCGTCTGCCTCTATGGCAGATTTCCCTGTTTCCAGAATCATAAGTGCAATAAAGAAAAAACGTTTTTCCATAAACTTTTCCGCAACGTACTTAAGTTTTTTTGCACGCTCTACGACAGGCATAGTGCTCCATTCTCGAATCTTCTCACTATGCCTTATTCCTTGAATGCACGCTCCCACATCACTCGTTTTTGCCATACTCACCTTACCAATTATTTCTGATAGGTTGGATGGGTTCCTGCGAGTAAATGTTTCTTCTTCCCAAAACTCTATACCGTTTATGAGAAGGGGGTATTCCTTACCTAATACTTCTTTTCGAATTAACGCAATTGCATCATCGATTTTACTCTGCACCTTGTCGTCAGGATTAGTAAAATCCAAAGGTGGTGTGTTAGTAAAGTCCGGAATATTTATGGTTTGCATGACAAACCTCCTTTATTTTAGAAGTTGAAACAAGAATCCTTCGTTTGATGTGTTCTCAAGTATACGTCGCGTAAAATACGACATTCCTTTCACGATATCTCCCACGGGGACATATACCATTACGGGTAGACCCTTTTTACAAAGAGCGCGTCGAACGGGTTCTCCAAGACCATACAGTACCTGGAACGTGAAGTTGGGGTCGGCAAGTATTCCTTTTCTTTCCAGGTTGCCAATCACAAACGCAATCGTTTTAGGATTATGAGTAGCAGGGGATACATAAATATTTCCCCACTCTCGTAGCAAAACAGCAAACACTACTTCAAACATAGAATCAGTTGCGGACTTTTCCTTAAACAAAGGAGAGTCCCAATTGTTCTGCTCTGCAATAGCAACTTCCGTATCCCAGTACGCACCTTTTACAAGGCGAATAGTGAACGGGGTTTGCCGTGCATGTGCCACTTCAATAAGACGAAGTGATGCTCTATGTGCATCTTTACGATACGCTTGAAGTGCAATACCAACATGCTTAGTGTTTTTAAACTCATCTCGTTTAATTACTTCGCAAAAGATATCTTCAATGAGTCTAGAGAATGCATAATACTCCGCATCTACTGTTACAGAAACATTATATTCCTGTGCCAGACGCAATATTCTTGCAAATGACTCAGACACCCGTCGCATACTTTCCGCATAATTTTCAGGTCCAAAAAATGGATACAGCGCCGAGAACTTAATGGAAATATTAAACACTGTTTTTTTATTTCCATAACGCTTTATTGCGTCAAAGTACTCTTGCAGAAAATATTCTGCTTCACGCTCTGATGTTACAAGCTCGCCCAAAAAATCAATATTCGTTGTAGCGGACTGCTTGCTGTATTTTTTTTGTAGAGGGGCAAGCTTCTTCTCGCTCCCTACAATAAAATACGGCGCAAGCTGGTGGTAAATTAACCACTCCAGCACTCGTACACTTATCGTGCGCAAGTACCGACGAGAAAAGAAAAACACACCGATACGCAAAAGCGTTGGCAGTGCCTCTTTGTGGCTCCCTATCATAGACATGAAGCGTTCATATATCTCGTCATCCGTCTTAAGAGAGGGAAGTACGTCGATAAATTCGAGTACATTCATCCTGAGATTATGGTCATTGCCCGCGGCTCTCAACATCATAGATGGAAAAGAGTTGCGAGTGCTTGATTTTCGTATGGCAGTCTGCATTTCCGCAGAACGCTTTTCTAACTGCTTTGCATAGTCAAAGTACTGCATAGCTATGTACTCCTTTTGTAGATTGATATTATATTAGCAAAGGACTATCTCTGACATAAAATTACAAGAATAATGGGGTTATGTCAATGGAGAGACAGGTGTAGTCAAGTAAAGAAAAAACCCTGCTGTTAGCAGGGTTTGTGAGTACTACTTAGGCGAAAGAGTTTTCGCTATAGTCATCGTGACACAATGGAATGATAGCTCCGTTGTATTCCAAGTGAAGCTCCTTGTGAGCTTCAAAGTTCAACACAGGTAGGTCATTAGGGTCTTTTGCCGGAAGGGCTGTATCAAAAACGCCCTCTGAAACCAGGTCGAGAAAGGAAAGGCGGGAAAACACTAAGTCATCTTGAGTCATGGGTAAATCCTCTATGGAGCTTGAATGTACATTGTGATTGCTCGATTGCAACCTTATATACATTGTATCATGAATAGTTTATTTGTCAATGTTTTGTTGAGGGTAGTCAGGCAAAGAAAAAACCCTGTTTTTAACAGGGTTTTGAGGTTGTTGTATTGTAAATTATTTTTTAGAATCTTTCTTTTTTGGTTCATCACCTATTTCAGACGCAGTATATCCAATACCTATGCCATTAATAAAAGCAATCATCCATATAACGAAAAGCTCTGGGTCTCCATATG
>QIHK01000008.1 GCA_003230945.1 Candidatus Kaiserbacteria bacterium | reverse complement strand
GCTTTTCGCATACGAGCATCAACTGGTGCTTCACTTTTAAGACTTTCACTAAGTTCGTCCAGAATTGTTTTCTCAATAATTGAACGAGGCGAGGAAAATTGCTGCCGTGAAGAAGCTATAATGTCATCACGATAAGAAATAGAAGGAGCTTCAATGGGCGGAATAGTAACCGCAGAAAATGGCGGTGAACCAACACCATCAATCATGAGAGACAAGTACACCTGTCGTTTATCAAGATTTGCAATATCTTCTTTATAGAATTGTGGAGAAAAAACTGTTTCGAGTACTTCAGCATCAAAAGGGCCAACACGGAATGCAATCGTAGTACCTACGTTTCCAAAAACAGCATCACGTACTTCTTCTTCCATCTGCTCAATATATTGGTGTGCAATAACTAAATCTAGTTTATATTTACGTGATTCTGAAAGTATTTCTGCAAAGGTTTCATTCGCAAAATTCTGAAATTCATCTACATAAAAATAGAAGTGCGGAAGACGTGTGAGTTCCGGTCCATGTAAATTTGCACGACTCATAGCTGAAAGGAAGATACGCGTCGTTAGCATCGAACCCAAGAGTCGCATGTTTGTCTCACCAATCAGACCCTTGGAGAGATTGATAATAAGTATTTTCTTATTATCCATCATATCGCGGATATCAAAAGAAGATTTTGGTTGACCAATTATATTTCTAATAAGTGGATTACCAGTAAATTGACCTATTTTATTTTGGATGGCTGGTGTCGCCTCTTGTGTATACCGATCACCATAGTTAGCGAATTCTTTAACCCAAAAATCTTTTACAACTGGATCTTTTACGTTATCGACTACCTTAGCACGATAGGCTTTATCAGTGTACATACGATTTACACCAAGGAGTGTGGAGTCTGGATATTCAAGTAATGCGAGAAGTGTATTTGTGAGTATGTACTCCATGCGAGCACTCCATGCATCCTGCCAAATCTTTTTAAAGGTGGCCATGAGACCTGAGACGACTAAATGACGTTTGTCATATCCCACGTCTTCCATCACATTGAAAGCGACAGGATTATCGAGATCAAATGGAGCAAAATATACAACGTCGTTGATGCGTTCCTTTGGAATATAGTCGAGTAATTTGTTTGCCGTCTCACCATGTGGATCTATAAAAACAAGACCTTCATTATTGCGTAGGTCCTGTATCGCCATATTTTCAAGTAAGGTAGATTTACCCATGCCAGTCTTCCCGATGACATACATGTGACGATCACGATCTTTTGCCTTTATACCAAAAGGTATGTATTTCCCACGACTGTCTGTTGCGGCGAAATACGTAACACGTTCAGAATTCTCCATTGCCCTGAGTATAACAAAGCACCGCACATTGCGTGCAGTGCGTTATTCTCGACCTGTATAAATCTAAATTGGCGAAACGTCGTGTGGTGAATCCGACGTAACTGATGCTGATGTAATTTTATCCTTCGCTTCAGAAGCAGGCTCAGATACCGTTTCGGTTGGTATTACTGGTGATGAAGTTCCCTTCATATGGGTAATATGTATTGTGCGCTCTAAGAAACCTATACCAATTACAACAATACTAAATATTACTATCAATACGGTTTGCCACGAAGAAGGTGTACCGGAAAATGGTACGAAAAGTATGAGTATGCCAACGAGAATAAGGACACTTGAACGAGACATATTGTTATTCTAACAAGACCCGACAATAACGACAAACTCTCCACGAACCTCTTCCGAAGTTTGAGTGAAATAATCGAAAACTTCTTTAGCATTTCCCTTAATAACAGACTCATGTATCTTAGTGAGTTCTCGACAAACTGTTACCGTACGCGTTTCATCAAGAGAGTTGGCTAATGCGGTAAGTGATTTTATAAAACGGTGTGGTGATTCATAAAAGATAACGGTTCGTTTCTCATCGGCTATTTCTTTAAAAAGAGTTTGGCGCCCTTTTTTGTGTGGTAAAAAACCGAGAAAAATAAAATCAGTTATATTGAGCCCAGCAATAGAAATCGCTGCAGTGAGAGCTGATGGCCCCGGTATTGTTTCAATAATGCTCTCGGATGAAAGTTCTCGTACCGAAGCGACAAGTCGTGCACCCGGATCAGAAATTCCAGGAGTACCAGCATCACTTACATATACAATATGTTCTCCTGCTTCAAGTCGAGTAATGACCTCACTTGCCTTTTTCATTTCAGTTATGGCATCAAGTCGTTGTAGTGGTTTTTGTATTTCATAGCGTGCGAGAAGTTTTGAAATAACGCGTGTATCTTCGGCATAAATTACATCACATTCCTTAAGCATACGAAGTGCACGCAATGTGATGTCTTCTAAGTTACCGATAGGCGTTGCAACGATTGAGAGCCTTCCCATTGCGCGCATTATGCCACATAGAGTTTATCTAAACTAATGAATAGAACGGTGATAGACACAACACCGGCATTTATTTATGTGTTTCTGTCCCAACAATAGCTTATTTATCCACACAATATTATTTTAATATAGAATATTTAAAATCTATAAATATGTTTAAAATGGCATTATGTGGACAAATATAATCCATTAAAAATAATCTTTGCCTATACTCAATTATGTATTTATATGTGTACCATC
>QIHK01000062.1 GCA_003230945.1 Candidatus Kaiserbacteria bacterium | reverse complement strand
GTGAAAGTTTTTCTTGTTTCCTATAATTATTGTACTGCTCGAGAATAAGCTCAGGTGGAAATCCCTCAGTTGTAAAGAACTTAAAAAGTATTTGTCCGTTCATTTTCTCTGACAAGTCTTTTGAATCATCGTTAAAAAGTTTCCAGAGGCCTTTGATTGCTTTTGCAAGCGTTTTACTAAACTGCTCATTTTCTTTGCATAATTCATTCTGAATTTTTTCGAGATTTTGTGTCAACCTAGGATAGGTATTTTTATATGCTTTTGCATAGGTAGCAGCGATATCTACAAAAATCTTTTCTCCAGCTCCAATTCTTCTTGATTTCAAAAAAGCACGGCGAATGAGGCGTCGAAGCACATATCCTTGCTCAGTATTACTTGGTGTGATATTAGAGGCGAGCATAAATGTCGCCGCGCGAATATGGTCAAGCACTATTCTATACGCTTCCGTAAACTCTTCTGCATACTCTTGTGGGGAAATGTTCTTTCTTTCAAACAACTTGGTTTTTTCATTAGTTTCCATGCGTGCATCATTGAATACATCGATAGAAAAAATATCTGGATTATGATTTGCTGCAGCCGTAAGGCGCTCCAGACCACCACCAAAATCAACATTTTTCTTTGGTAGCTCGGCGAATGTACCGTCCTTTTGTTTAATAAATTGCATGAAAACCGAGTTCCCTATTTCTACAAAGCGTCCACAATCGCAGTTTGGGTGGCATTCTTTTCCAAATTTCGTATCGTGTGGTGTACCAAAATCATAGAAAACTTCTGAATCAGGCCCTCCTATTTCTCCTGCTGGCATTTTTGTTGGTATTCCAGCTCGACTCCACCAGTTTTTCTTTGCGCCGTAGGCAAAAATACGCCCCTGTTGCATACCGACTTCTGCAGCATTTTCTTCGGTATCGAGCTCTATATACTTTGCATCAATATTTTTCTCAGAAAAGAGTTTTTCCCATATCTCTACAGATGCAGTATCAGCGGACATGTTGCTTTCCGTGTCGCCATTAAAAACGGTCACATACAATCTACGCGGATCCAATCCAAGTCCTTCCTCCTTACTGGTCATAAATTCAAAGAACCATGCGAGCTGTTCTTTTTTGAAATAATCACCGAGAGACCAGTTTCCAAGCATTTCAAAAAAAGTAGTATGACGATTGTCCCCCACTTCTTCTATATCTTCAGCACGAAAACATTTTTGTGCATTTACAATGCGAGATCCTTCCGGGTGTGGCTGGCCAAGTAGATAGGGCACCAATGGTTGCATACCAGACGAGGTGAAAAGTGTCGTAGGATCGTTCTCAGGCACTATGGGTGCCGATGGTATAACCGTATGACCGCGCTTCTCAAAAAAATCAAGATATCGCTGACGAACTTCAGAAACAGTCATTTCAAAAAAGATAGCACAGGGACGCAGATTCATATACTATGCACTCACTATGAAAAAAAGAAATTGGGGATTTGATACGAAGGATATGGATACCCGTATTCGGCCACAAGATAATTTTTATCAATATGCAGGAGGTGGATGGATGAAACGTAATGCAATTCCAAAAAATGAATCTCGCTGGGGTTCTTTTATGATACTTAGACAAAGTGTCGATAATCAGCTTCATACGCTTGTAAAGGAAATTATAAAGAAACGTGGAGTAAAAAAAGGTTCTCCTGAACAATTAGTTCGAGACTTTATTCGCTCCGGGATGGATACGGCGCATCGCAGAGAAATTGGATTAAAACCACTTGCTAAACAATTAACACTTATTGATCGTATTCATACGGCAAATGACTTAGTGCCAACTATTATAAAACTTGAAAAACTGGGAGGTGATGGTGTTTGGGACACCATGGTCGATCAGGATATGAAAAATAGTGAAAAGTATATCCTCTACCTCGGGCAAAGTGGTCTCGGACTTCCAGACCGTGACTATTATCTCAAGAATGATGCTGAATCAAAACGAGTACGAAGCGCCTATCGTACGTATCTAACAAATCTCATTCGACTCACTACGCAGTCAAAAAATGCCACGAAGGATATGGAGACAGTCTTCGCCATAGAAAAGAAACTTGCAGAAATATCTATGAAGAAAGAAGACTTACGCGATGTTGATAAAACGTATTTTAAATATTCAATTATAAAACTCCAGAAACTTATTCCTGAAGTAAATTGGAAGGATTATTTCCATCTACTAGGAGCAAAGTGTACCGAAGTTATCGTGATGCAACCTGATTTTTTTAAGGCAGTTGGAAAACTTCTTTATTCTGTACCAGTTGAAGATTGGAAAGTATATCTACGCACGCATCTTATAAATAATTTTTCTAGCTCACTTACCCCCGCTCTTGAAAAAGAGAGTTTCGCTTTCTATGGCACGGTACTTTCTGGAGTAACGCAGATGAAACCCCTATGGCGCCGCATTCTGCATGTGGTAAACGGAGGTTTTGGACAAGCACTTGGGCAACTCTATGTAGATCGATATTTCAGTCCTCGCGCAAAGGAAATGATGCTCGACATGGTAGAGAATATTTTTACGGCATATGAAGTGCGTATTAAAAATCTAGACTGGATGACACCATCAACTAAAAAGAAAGCCATTCAGAAACTCCACCAAATGACTCGCAAGATTGGCTATCCTGATGTTTGGAAAAAATATAAAGGTATTACCATAACTCCCGATGAGTATGTAGGAAATATTATTCGTGTCGATGCATGGCACAGTAAACAGGAACTTAAAAAACTTACTAAAAAAAGAGTTGATCGTAAGGAATGGTTTATGTATCCACAAACGGTGAATGCTTATTGTAGTTT
>QIHK01000055.1 GCA_003230945.1 Candidatus Kaiserbacteria bacterium | reverse complement strand
TCCTCACACATTTACTTTTACTCTCATTACAGTCAGTCGTTTGGAAAAGGAAAAGCGTATTGGAGATATTTTCGAAGCGCTAGTACGAATTAAAAAGAAATATCCTTCAATAGGATTATTCATTGTCGGTGATGGACGACAACGGCATGCTCTTGAAAAACAGTCTCGAGTACTTGGTCTCTCAGAAAATGTTATTTTTCTTGGTACCCGTTTTGATGCACGTGGTCTCATGATGTCCGCGGATGCTTTTATTCAGGTGAGTGCTTATGAAGGATACGGCCTCACTCTCATTGAAGCGGCACTTGCTGGCGTCCCCATTATTACGACTAATGTAGGTATTGTTTCTGATATTCTTTTGAGCGATCGAGATGCTCTCGTTTGTTCAGTGGGAAATAGTAAGCATATTTCTGAAGCTATCATGAAGCTCTTTGATGAAAGAGCATTACGCGAGCTACTTATCGCGCATGCACATGAGGCAATAGAACAACATCTAGTCGCTACGGGTGATACATCCGAGCGCATTGTGCAAGATTTTAAAAAATTACTTACAACATATGACTAATGCAGGTTCCTCTAAAAAAGTAGTCACGATGGGCGGTGGCACCGGAACTTTTACAGTGCTTTCAGGCTTACGTCATATTAAAAACATCTCTCTAACCGCGATTGTGTCTTCTTCTGACGATGGCGGTTCTACAGGACGTTTACGTGATGCCTACGGCATTCTTCCTCTTGGCGATGCACGACAGGCACTCGTTGCACTTGCCGAAGAAAATACGGTTTTACGTGATTTATTCACGTATCGTTTTTCTAAAGGTGATATTGCTGGACATAGTCTCGGTAATCTCTTCCTTACCGCACTTACAGATCTTCTTGGTTCAGAAGCTTCTGGTATTGAAGCGGCATCACATATTTTACGTATCAATGGGAAAGTACTCTCAGTTTCAGAAAAGGCTTCAACACTCTCTGCAAAACTTTCTGATGGAACAATCTTGAAAGGTGAACACGCCATCGATACCCGTTCAGTCGAGCGAGCTCCAATTGAGGAACTTTCTCTCACTGAAAAAGAACAAGTATCTTTTTCTGCACGAACAGCTTTATTGGAAGCAGACGTAATAATTTTTGGTCCTGGTGATTTATATACATCGACTATAGCGACGCTACTTCCTTCCGGTATGAGTGAGACACTCAAAAAAACTAAAGCGCGGATTATATATGTTATGAATTTATTTACTAAAGCAGGACAAACTAATGGGTATACTGCTAGTCGTCATATTGATGAAATAGAACGATACGCAGGGAGACCAATTGATACTATTTTATTAAATACAGAAATATTTCCAGAAATAGCACTTAAACGATATGCAATAGAGGGTGAATCACCAGTTAAAGATGACCTTAAAGATGATCCTCGCGTTATTCGTCAGGATTTAGTGTCGGTATCATTTGTCGAACCGGTACCCGAGGATCCGGTACCCCGTTCTCTCGTTCGACATGATTCTCAGAAACTTGCTATCGCTCTTGGAGCGTTTCTGGGCTAATCTTTAATAATACAATGTACTTCCTTGATTTTGATCGCACTCTTTTCGACACCACAGCATTTTTGTCTTATTTAGGGAAAAAACTTGCTGTACCAACTCTTGAAGAATCTTCGTATGAAGCACGAGTGTCTACTATGATTGAGGCCTTCGAATCTGGGAAGCTGTCTTTTGAGCCTGGTGAGCTCTCTCAATTTCTTTATAGTGATGTATCTGAATTTTTACGCATAGAAGGAAATGAAGCGGTCATAGTCACTTACGGTCGGTCAGATTTACAAAAATTAAAAATTCAAAGTGCTGTTCACGGTATCCCGCGTATCTCAGTACTTTATTCTGAATATCTTCCCAAGGGAGAATTTCTTGCACCACGTTATAAGTCGTATGGAGGTATCGCAATATTTACTGACGATAATTGCGAGCAACTCGATTCAGTTTCTAAAGAGTGTGAAGATATCAAGGTATATGAAATGCGTAGAGATGGTATGCCAGGAGATGGCCGATGGCCAGTTGTACATTCACTTTCTGAATTGCCATGAAATTACTTATTGTTACGCAGACAGTGGACACACAAGACCCCGTACTTGGATTCTTCGTGCGTTAAAATAAGAGTATGAAAAAAGATTTTGATAGGTGGAATGAAGAGAAGAAAAAAATAAATGCTTGCGAGGGGCGTTTTTATCATGAGAGGGAAGTGTGGTGGTGCTCGCTTGGTACTAATGTTGGATATGAGCAAGACGGAAATGGAAAAGAATTTCGTCGGCCTGTTCTTGTGCTTAAAGCACTGAGTCGACATACTTGTCTTATTGTTCCGTTGTCTTCGTCACTCCATAGACACCAGATGCGTATTCCTTTAGGCATTGTTGGTGGGAAGGAAGCACAGGCGATTGTATCTCAGTTGAGGGTTATTGATACGCGTCGGTTTGTATCGCGTATGGATATTTTAAAACAAAATATATTTATGAAAATACAAAAAGCGATTAAAGTCATGCTTTAATCGCTTTTTGTATTTTTTGCCTCTTGCGAGGCGGACCCGAAGGCACTTGTATACTGTATGATATACGCACTATATAAAAAGTCAATGAAACTTCTCATCGTTACTCAAACAGTGGACACACAAGACCCCGTACTGGGCTTTTTTGTGCAGTGGATAGAAGAGTTTGCAAAACATGTTGAAATTTGCCTTAAAAAAGGGAAGTATGAACTGCCAAAAAATGTGACAGTGCACTCGCTTGGAAAAGAAAACGCGCACAATACAGCGCCGAGCGGAGCTCGGCGCTGTATCACGCGTCCGCTCTACGCATTTCGTTTCCTATCTCTCGCATGGCGCCTTCGCGACAACTACGACACTGTTTTCGTACACATGAATCAGGAGTATGTTTTAGTAGCTGGCTTACTTTGGAAGATTTTTGGAAAAAATATCTACTTATGGCGTAATCATTATTCTGGCTCTTTTATTACTGATATCGTGGCTATATTTTGTACAAAAATATTTTGTACTTCAAAATACTCGTATACAATTAAATATAAAAAAACAATGTTAATGCCGGTTGGAGTAGACACAAATAGGTTCTCTCTAGATAAAGGGAGTGTACGTACACCTAATTCAATACTTTCTCTTGGACGTATAGCACCAGTTAAGCGTATTGAGGTACTTATCGACGCACTTGCCATGCTTGCGCACGACAATATAGATTTTTCTGCAACAATTGTTGGTTCACCACTCCCGAAAGATAAAGCTTATTATGATTCTCTTAAAAATAAGGTTCGTAAATTCGGGATAGAATCACGTGTTACTTTTCTGCAAAGCCTACCAAATAAAGAGACACCTACACTGTATCGAACACATGAGATATTTGTGAATACAACGCCTCCTGGTGCATTTGATAAAACATTATTTGAGGCAGCAGCTTGTGGCTGTGTTGTACTTGCCGCAAGTAAAGATTTTGCAGAATTAGTTGGAACAGGTACTTTTTTTGATTCAAATACCTCACTAAAAAAAATACTTAAATATTTCTTATCTGCACAAAATAAATCAGATAAGGTACATATTTTTGATAACCTAGTTAAGGAACAGTCTTTAGCGATACTTTCAGCATTACTAATAAAAGAAATTGACAAGGTATGATTTATAAAGATAAGGAAAGTCTAATTACTGCACGCATAAATAAATCTGATATTGTGCTCGACGTGGGATTTTTGGGTCAGGGTATACAAAGTGATAGTTCGCATTGGCCGCATCTTTTGTTAAAGCAAAAAGCAAAAGAAGTGTATGGAATTGATTTGGATATAGGAGAGAAATATTCTTCCGATTCACATTATCAAAATGCAAGTGCAGAAAAATTTGACTTCTCGATACCTTTTGATGTAATTTTTGCTGGAGATATAATTGAACATTTATCAAACCCCGGTTTATTTTTAGAAAGTTGTAAGCGCAATCTTACACAAGAAGGCAGACTTATAATTACAACACCAAACGTATTCAATCTATTCAATCTTACCGAAAAGTGTGCGAAGCGTGAGCCGACAGTAAACAAAGATCATACTTGTTATTTCAATAACAAGACACTTTCAACATTACTCGTAAAAAATGGATTTGAATCTGGTACGTATGATTACATGTATACATTAAATACAACGTTTCGAGAAAGTCTAAAGAAGAAAGCTTTAAATATTTTATACTATGGGCTCTCGTTGGTTACAGATAAATTTATTGAGACAGTGATTGTTGAAACAAAAGTGCATAAAGTAAAAGATATATGAATACTTTTATACTCAAAAAACTATGAGACCCTTTCTAAAAAAGATATTTTTTTCAGTATGTCCGGCGCTCAGACTGCCAAATGACCGTGCGACAATTCTTATGTATCATTCAGTTTCCGAACATTCAAATTACTTTTCTGCAATTTCACCTGAGATATTCAATAAACAGATGATGTATCTTGCATCTAAAAGATATTCAATTATCTCGCTCGCCGAACTCCTGCGTCGTCTGCGTGCTAAAG
>QIHK01000063.1 GCA_003230945.1 Candidatus Kaiserbacteria bacterium | reverse complement strand
TCCTCTACTGTTTCAGTTATCTCTAATCTTGTTTTTCCGAAAATAGTACTTCCGAATCTTACACCATCAGTACAAACTAAAATTACTGAATCTTCGACAACAGAGACGCATACCACGAAGAAGGTTATTTCTACCCAAAAGCCAAAGACAGTGAATCATTCTTCCGATATAGCAACATCGAGCCAGACAAGCAGTTCATCAGTAAGGTCAGCGCCAATAAAACTTCCTTCACTCTCGTCAGGTAACACAGCTCTTGATATTTCAGCAATTGCACTACGTAAAGCTATCGTGAATATTCTCTGTTATACCCCTGCGGGTTCTTCTTTGCGTTCTATTTCTGGAAGTGGAACAATTATTTCACCAAACGGTATTATTCTCACAAATGCACATATAGCACAATATTTTCTCCTTAAAAATAAAGGTATTTCGTGTGTTATTCGCACTGGAAGTCCGGCAAAAGATGCTTATACTGCGAATCTTATGTTTATCTCACCTGCCTGGATTCATAAAAATGCCAAGACTATAACTGAACGAACTCCCCTAGGGACTGGTGAGCATGACTATGCGTTACTCGCGATTTCTGGAGATATCGGATTAAAAAAGTCTGAAATAACATTTCCCTACATTCCTATTTCAGCAATACCGCCCACTAGGGATACTCCTGTCGTCATTGGTTCGTATGGAGCTCAATTTCTTAAAGTAAGTCAAATACAGACGTCTCTCTTCCCCACCATTGTTTTTGGGTCGGTGAAAGATATATTTACCTTTGGCACAAAGACGATTGACGTTATTTCTCTTGGTGGTTCTATTGCCGCGCAGGAAGGATCTTCTGGTGGCGGTATTGTGGGCACAAACGGTTCACTTGTTGGCATTATAACTACAAGCACAATAACTGGCTCAACTTCTGCACGTAAACTAAGTGCAATTACCACTTCTTATATTCGCTCTGCATACGCAAGTGAAACTGGAAAACCAATCGAATTTTTACTTTCAGGCTCTATTGCCACTTCGACCGCTACCGAGAATTTTGCAAATGAATCCGCTACCCTTGAGGCATTTCTCCTTTCTAACAATTAGTAGTTAAGTTTTTGCGGAATATACCATCCGTGTTGGGTAGGCAAACGATACTTTCTCCTTTTCAAAGAGTGCAATAAGAGCTAAGTTAATTTTCTGTTGACGATCCATGTACTCACCATATTCTCTACTCTTTACAAAGTAGACGAGTTGGAAATCAAGTGTTGATTCTCCGAAACCGGAAAAATGAACACGATCAACACGAATACCATCGAAGGATCCGATAGCATCCTTTATCTTTTTTGGTAGAGAAGCGAGAACAATGTGTGGTGTTTCATACGTAATACCAAAATTCATCTGTATACGTCGCTCATTCATTTTTTTGAAATTTTGAATACGCACAGAAGTGAGTTCGCGGTTTGCTATCACAATTTCCTCTCCCTGCAGAGCACGAAGTCGAGTTGTTTTTATACCAATACGTTCAACGGTACCCGATTGCTCTCCTATCGTAATGTAGTCCCCTATCTCAAATGGCCTATCGAAATAAATGGCGAATGAGCTAAACAGATCTGATAAAATATTTTGAAGCGCAAAAGCAATAGCGATACCACCTATACCAAGTCCAGCAATGAGTGACGTGATATTAATTCCAAGATTTGAAAGCAAGAGAAGTGTTGCAAAGACCCAGAGTGAACCTTTCCCCACCAGTGCAAGCATGTGACGCGCCGTACGCTCACTTTCGTTTGCATTCGTCCGTGCCAGTAGCATATCAATGGCAACGTTTGCCGTACGCACCGCGAAGTAGAGTATCCAAGCGAGAAAGAGGGCATTTATAATGGTGTCAGCAATGGCTGGTAGCGTAAGCAATTTCAGTCCAATATATAATGCAAGAAACCAATAGAACGAGGGACCTATACTTTTTACCATTGCAACAACTACATCATCAATTGTGTTTTTTGATCGTACTGAGATCTTCTCAAGGCGCCCAATGGCGCTGTGTTGAATCCATGAAAAAATAATAAGTAAAAAAAGAATAACAACCAAGACAAAAGAGTATTGTCCGAGAGTGTTTCCAAAAAAAACGGCTGAAGGCAGTAAAGGCATTATTTTTTATGTAAGCGATTAAGTACTGTATGTTAACTAATTCTATCTTTAAAGTATCAACAAATACACAGCAGATTATTACTATGTTGCTCAAATATATCCGCTCGGGCCGCTGGGAATCGAACCCAGTCATCATCCTCCCAAAGGATGCGTACTACCGGTATACGACGGCCCGGTAGCGCTATCTTACTACCAAGCGATAAAGTAAGGAAGAGCCCCCCTACTCCCTACCTTAAATAGATATTAAAATTAGACTGTATCTTACACAATTTGCGGTAGATAACGCACCAGTGCTTTACCATCAATTCGTCGCAACCACACTAGCACACCGTCTATTTGCCATTCATCTTCGATATCATGTTCGGCGATATACCACTGAGCGGTTCGTGTGACCTTCTGAATTTTCTTTTCATGTAGATTCGCTGAAGGATCATACTCATCATTTATTTCTTTCTCGCCCGGAAATTTATTACAAAGTATGCTTTTCACTTCAACAAAGTGCAGTACTTTTTCTTTACGAGCAATAATGTCAATTTCACCTATTTTACGAGTTACATTTTTATCGATAATTAGAAATCCATGCCGATGTAGATATTCAGTAGCGACACGCTCGCCAAGTGCTCCTATCTGTTTTCTGTTCATACCAGATAAGTCCATGACTTTAATAATAACAGTCTATTTACTAGATATTCTT
>QIHK01000071.1 GCA_003230945.1 Candidatus Kaiserbacteria bacterium | reverse complement strand
CGATTTCAGAAACAATTCGTGGTACTAGCGGTTTCGGCTGGGATTCTATTTTTATTCCTGAGGGTTACAAGAAAAGCTTCGCTGAAATGACCTCTACAGAAAAAAACGCCATCTCTATGCGCAAGCTTGCACTTGAGCGCATGAAGACGGAGTTAAAGTAAGGTGTTCTCACTACCAACTACTACATCGTTCCAATGAATGATGTAGTTTCTTTTTTTATAAAATAGGCTACCCCACTTAATACGGGTGAGTTCTATTTTGATTGTATAGATATACCAAAATAGAACTTGTCCGGTCTTTGGCGTTTGGTGCGCAGGAGAGGACTTGAACCTCCAATCCCGTTACAGGAACCACCACCTCAAGGTGGCGCGTCTACCAATTCCGCCACCTGCGCTAGTGCAACACACTATAAACTAAAACTGCTGATACACAAAGTGTATCAGCAGTTTTAGTTTATAGAAGATTACGATACAACTTCTTCCTTCTCTTTTGTTGTTCCAGCCTCTTCTTTTGTTTCAGTTATCGTTTCTTCCACCTCAGATTCCTCTGATTCAGATTCTTTTTGTGGAAGTTCTTCTTCACTCTTCATATGCATCATGCGTGCATTTCTGAGTTGGCGACGAACTGCCTTGGCAGCTTTCTCACGAATAAAGTAAAGTTTTGCACGACGAACTTTCGAACGCTTCACAATTTCTATAGAATCAATTGCTGGTGAATAGAGTGGAAAGACCTTCTCAACACCAACACCTGAGAGTGTAGTGCGAACAGTAAACATCGATCCTGCTTCAGTACCGTGCTTGACTGATATGACGAGGCCTTCAAAAGTCTGTTTGCGAACATTTTTTGTCGTCTTTTCTTTCTTGTCGGCACCTCTACCTCTCTTAAGTTCAGTGATATTTTGAATGACACGCACAGTGTCACCCGAACGTACTCCGAGCTTTGCACGTCCCTCAACATTGACTGATGTTATAACCTTTTCCATGTGGCAAAACACTAACACGCACCTAGCTTCCTAGCAAATGTTCTTCTTGAATGGAAAAGTAACCCAATGCTATCTTCAAATCCTCTGGAAGAGGGGCACACATAACTGTTCGATTACCAGATAAGAGGGGTATATCGATACTATAGGAGTGAAGACCGAGACGATTAAGTCCAAAAACAGGTAAATGATTTGGTGCATACAGAGGATCGCCAATAATTGGATGGTGAATAGCCTTTAGATGTACGCGGATTTGATGAGTACGGCCGGTTTTTGGGCACACTTTAAGAAGGGCAAATTTTGCATTATCAATAATGACTTCATCAAGAGTACGGTAATGCGTTAGTGCATCTCTCAAACGACCCTTTGCTTTCGGCTGAGCACTTTTTAGTCGAAAATCTTTACGTGATCGGCCAATACTAAAATCAATGATGCCTCTTTTTTTCGGTACTCCGTATACGAAAGCGAGATATGTTTTCTCTACTTCCCTATCTTGAAATGCTTTTTTAAAGAAGGTATGAGCTTCAGAAGTTTTTACAAGTACTAATACTCCCGAGGTATCTGTATCGAGTCGATGGACGATGCCCGGCCGTGCAATTTCTGTTCCGTCTACTAGTCTTTGTATTTCTCCAACTTCAGTACTTTCAGGATATTTTTTCATAAACCAATCACTCACTGTCTCTTTTTTTGTACGTCCATCAGGATGCACCATCATACCTGACGGCTTATTGATAACGACAATATCCATGTCTTCGTAAAGAATTGATATATTCATGCAGTTACCATATCACTCAATGAAGTAACAGCCAGAAACTTCATTCCCCATGACGACGTTCCCGAGAAGCATAGTCAGTGAAAATAGTTTCAAGTTCTGTTTGAGTGAAATCAGGCCAAAGCGTATCAGAGAAGGCAAGCTCACTATATGTTGATTGCCATGTAAGGAAATTCGAGAGCCGTTTTTCACCTCCTGGACGAATAATCAGGTCTGGATCGGGAATACCGGCTGTCCATAATTTATTCTCAAAATCTTCAGTCAATATTGTTTTTTTACCTTCCTGTACAAGAGCGTTACAGGCATGCAGAATATCTGCACGACCACCGTATGATATCGCCAGTGCAATGACACCACGTGTACCACTTCTAGTGATTCGTTCGAGTTCCGTCATACGCCTTTGCAGATGTGAAGAAAATTTATTACGTTCTCCGAGAAAACGAATATGAATACTTTCTTTATGCAAAAATGGTAACGCGTCCTCAAAAATATCAAAAGCTTTATCAAAGACACTCATAATGCTCTTGACCTCAATTTTTGGTCGTTGCCAGTTCTCAGTCGAAAATGCATAAAATATATAATTCTTAGTACCCCATTGCTCGCGTACTTCACTATAAAAATTGATGAAATTATGAAAAGTTTTCTTACCAGCCATGTATCCAGCTAAAATTGAGAGAGATTGTCTCCGTGCCCATCTGCGATTACCATCCATGAAAATAGCTACCGTCTCTGGTCCACGTTTTTTCTCAGTCATACCTAATATTAAATGAATTGTAATCTCCAATCGACTCCGTCCAGACAGTTTCGATTTTTTCAACGTGAGCAAGTATGGGTCCCTTACGAAGGAGGTCACTGTACTGTGTAAGTGCAGAGTATTCCCCTTCGGCGACAATATGCACTGTGCCATCAGATAGATTTTTTACTTCTCCAATAAGCTGAAGGCTGCGCGCTGTGCGACAGGCAAAATCACGGTACATCACCATCTGTACGCGCCCACTCACTACGACGGTAAGACGTTTGTTCATACAAGATAGAACGAGGCATAGCCTAATTCGGTTACGTGCGGTATCGTTCTCGTACACACCCATTTAAAGGGTGCGGAATGCGCGGTTAGCTCAGTTGGTAGAGCAACCCGTTTACACCGGGTAGGTCGTAGGTTCAAGTCCTACACCGCGCACCAGAATAGAACTTGATATAATGAATACGCTCGTATTTGCAGATTGAAAATGAGCATAATTATAAAGCGTCGGAGTGGTGAAATTGGTAAACACGCTGCGTTCAGAGCGCAGTGAGGGAAACCTCTTGAGGGTTCAAGTCCCTCCTTCGGCACCAGAACAGAACCTATTTTAAAAACCAATTGCATTAGATCTAATGCCGATTCTAGTGCCCCTGGAGGGAATCGAACCCCCATAGCCGGCTTAGAAGTCCGGTGTTCTATCCATTGAACTACAAGGGCATGTAGTACATGCCCTCTAGAGTAGCGTA
>QIHK01000060.1 GCA_003230945.1 Candidatus Kaiserbacteria bacterium | reverse complement strand
TTTGTTACTGCTTATGGCTACTCGTGTTGCAATTAATGGTTTAGGTCGTATAGGGCGTGCTTTTATTCGTCGTTCGTATGGACGTGACATTGAAATTGTCGCTGTGAATGATCTCGGCTCTCTTGAGAATCTTTCCTACTTACTTAAGTACGATTCTGTGTATCGTCGAGCGCCTTTTTCGGTCGAGGCAAAAGATGGTTCTCTATGGCTTGATGGAAAGGAAGTAAAATTTTTATCAGAAAAGGATCCCGCACACTTGCCATGGAAGGAACTTAATATTGACGTGGTTGTAGAATCTACCGGATTTTTCACTAAATATGAGGATGCGCAGAAGCATGTCGATGCTGGTGCCAAGCGAGTGGTCATTAGTGCTCCGGGCAAGGGAGATGAATCAATTGGTGCAACGGTACTCATGGGTTTAAACGAAGAGAGGCTCGCAACTTGTAATGTGACAAGTAATGCTTCCTGCACAACAAATGCTTCTTCGCCACTCATTGCCATTTTAGATGAATCAATTGGTATAGAAAAAGCAATTCTCTCAACAACGCACGCTTATACATCGACGCAATCTCTTGTTGATGGTCCAGCGAAGGATATGACGAAGGGTCGTGCTGCTGCTCAAAATATCGTACCAACTTCAACTGGTGCAGCCACTGCCGTAACACAGGCCTATGCGCCGCTCGTCGGGAAATTTGATGGTATTTCGTTGCGTGTTCCTGTACCCGCAGGATCAATTGCTGATATTACTTTTATCGCAAAACGTAAAACGAGTACTGAAGAGGTAAATGATATTCTCCGCAAAGCTGCCAAGGATCCACGTTGGGAAGGAATCTTTTCTGCGACAGATGAAGCCCTTGTTTCCTCTGATATTATTGGAGATACATTTGCCTCAATTGCAAATCTCGGTATGACACGAGTGGTTGATGGCAATCTCGTAAAGGTGCTTGCTTGGTATGATAATGAAATGGGTTATACGGAATCACTCGTGCTTCATGTTATAAAAGCTGCCAATGTCTAAAATTTTCTTTGCTAGCGACCACGCAGGATTCAATCTCAAACAGGTACTTATTGAATATGTTGTTACTCTCGGATACGACATTGAAGATCTCGGTGCACGTAGTCTAGATCCTGAAGATGATTATCCAGACTACACAACGCCGTGTGCTAAACGTGTAGCTGAAACACCAGACTCGCTAGGCATACTTCTTGGTGGCAGTGGGCAGGGCGAAGCCATGAGTGCTAATCGTGTTCCTGGAGCTCGTGCTTCGGTATACTACGGTTCGGTAGATGCGACAGACTCACTCGATATTGAAGGATCAAATTCAAAAGATACTTTTGATGTGGTGCGACTTCCTCGACAACATAATGATGCAAATATTCTCTCTATAGGTGCTCGTTTCGTTTCCGAAAGTGAGGCACTTAAGGCAGTGCGCATCTTTCTCGAGACTCCTTTTTCAGGAGTAGAGAGACATACGCGTCGAATTGCAAAATTCTAGGACTGTATCAACTTGGGTACCAAAGATATTTCGTACATATCTCTCTTAACGCAGAAAATAAATTCTGCGAGATGTGTGGTGGTCAATAATACTGGGAGGAGTACTATAGGTAGGTATGGGCATTCTTGTTCCAGCAGTACTCCCGACTTCACGTGAAGATCTCGAGACAAAACTCGCATTATTTGAAAAAATGCCAGCAGTGACACGAGTGCAGATTGATGCTGTCGATAACACCTTTGCTTCGACTGCTTCATGGCCGTACAACGCGATTGAAGAATTTCAGCATATGGTTAAGACGGAGGAGCATCTACCATTTATTGGACGATTTGAATACGAAGTAGATCTCATGGGTATCGACGCTGAACGTGCAGGAGATGCATGGCTTTCACTTGGTGCCGTACGATTAACTTTCCATACAAAAAGTTCAGCAGATCTCTCACGTCTCCTCACGCGTATGCGCACTAAATATAGTGCAGATGTCGGATTTCTCCCTGACCTTGTAGCTTTTGGTGTCGCTCTCGATATGCAGGACGATCTCGGGAGTCTTGATTCAAGTCTCGACAAAGTGGACTATGTACAATTTATGGGTATTGATAGTTCTGGGAAACAGGGGGAACCTTTTAATCCACGTGTCCTCGATCGTATTCGCGCTTTTCAAACTCAACATCCAGATATTTCTGTTCAAGTAGATGGTGGTGTTTCGCTTACTCATGCACGAGAACTTCTCGAAATTGGCGTTACGAACGTCATCGTTGGTTCGGCCATTTTAAATACGCCCGATCCGATTGCATCAGCAGCTGCCTTCGATAATCTACAAAATCCTTACGGCATATAGAATCTGTACGGTTATTCTCAGTGTAAATTTTTACAAGACATAAAAACTTACTATTTTAGTGAGTTGCCATTTTTAGATACCTTTCTAAGGTATACTTAATCGCATGGCACTCACAGATGAACAGGTTACTTCGCTTGGAAAGGAAGCAAAAAATAGCAAATCAAAAGTAAATACGCTAAGTATTTTATTAGCTGGAGTTATTATTATTGGTGTTATTGTTGAGGTGGTTATGTGGAATGATTCTTCTATACCGCCTCAAGCAGGAGCTGTTCAACTGATTTTTATGTTAATTGTTTTCGCTGGTATTACATTTGGAATTATCTTTGTGTCCTTTCTTAAGGGAGTTTACTCTCTCATTTCTTTGGTAAAAAATAGAAAACAGCTTTCTTCGTTAGAAGAAAAGTCTAAAAAGAAATGGTATATATTTGATATCGTTTCTTTTCTAGTGGTGCCTAGCGTTGTTAGCTATATAGCTTATAGCATTGCAAGTTATACCTCTATGCCTATTATTTTTTCTCTCGTTATTTTTCTTCTTTTAGCAAGTGGAATTAAGACAGTCATAAAAAACAAAGAAGGTACTATTTTAAATAGAATATCTGGTTGGTTTTTGATAATACTTGGGCTTCTGCCTATATTTTATTATATA
>QIHK01000073.1 GCA_003230945.1 Candidatus Kaiserbacteria bacterium | reverse complement strand
GCATTTTTCATTACCTTTACTATCTTTATTATAGCGAAAGTCTTTTTCAAAAAAGATTGGGAACGCTTACAGCAAAATTAGTTTGTGGGTTAGTTGGAATCTCTTATATTGCCACAATGGTTCGTTTATAGGGCAAAATTATGGTAATTTCTTCTTATCGGGATGATTTGCCGTATTTTGCCGGCGTAGTTCAAGAGTTAGAACGAGGGACTCATAAACCCTAGACGGTGGTGCGACTCCACCCGTCGGCACTAAGAAAAAATACTCACTGCTTTACAGTGAGCTAATTTGTATTTCTCAAAATTTTCTCTGAAAAATTCTGAATCAGAATATAATTATCGTGGGTTCTTGCACTCTTTAGAATAATGTATAATACTATTTCGGCTACAGAATTTATGTCTTCTAAGGAAATACGGTATATTTCGAGAGGGTATTGAGGACTCTGTATTCAAATGCGGTCGTAGCTCAATTTGGTTAGAGCATCCGCCTGTCACGCGGAAGGTTGTGGGTTCAAGTCCCATCGACCGCGCCATTGTAAACAGATCGTTTTTTCATTGCACAATTATTGCTACTCCGTAACAAGTGGAGTAATGGAGAATATGATATGTTGAAAGTGACTCATGCATATAAGTATGCATGGTATAAAGATTAATTTTTATATATGACTTACTCTGAACTTAGAGAACTATTAACTGAAAAACTTATTATTAAAAATAGTCCAATACCGCACCATACACATGTTGTTGTTGGTGGTATGGGTGGTTCAGCACTTCCTGCAAATGCTGTACGTTTCCTTGATTCAACCATTTCTATAGAAACACATCGTGATTATGATCTTCCTGAGAAACTCAAAACAGATACACTTTATGTTGCGCTATCATACTCAGGAAATACCGAAGAGACACTTTCCTTTGCTAACGCCGCCCTCGAGAAAAATTTGCCACTTGCGGTCATCACTTCAGGTGGCGCTCTCCTAGAATTTTCTGAGAAGCACTCACTTCCTTATGTATGTGTGTCGAGCAATTGGCAACCGCGCAATGCGCTTTTTATGCAGACGCGAGCACTTTTAATGTGTATAGGACGTGATGATTTATCGCAAGAACTCTCTAATGTACAGTTTGATGACTCTCTAGCTGAAGAGGAAGCATTAAAGCTCTCTGAGGTGCTTACTGACGCACTTCCCGTTTTCTACGGTACACGGCTAAATGGTTTTCTTGCGTATCTTGGAAAGATTCAGTGCAATGAGACAGCCAAAATGCCTGCGTACACCAATATATTTCCAGAGATGAATCATAACGAAATGCAGTCTTTCGATTCAGTAGCTCCTGAATCGGTAACCTCTCTAGTACGTTTTGTACTTATGCGTAGCACAGAAGATGATGCACGAGTAACGCGTCGTATGGATGTATTTGCAGAACTCATGAAAGAACGCGGTCGTATAGTTACAGACTTTCCACTTTCCGGCGGAAGTCGTGCTGAAATATTAGTACGGGTATCATACATTTTACACCGTGTTGCGGTTGCTCTTGCTGTAGCGCGTGATGTTGATCCTGAAACCGTACCGCTTGTCGAATCTTTTAAGAAGCGTTTATAATTTGGTGTGTGCATGGCTACACAAAAGCTATGCTTATACTAACAAATGATTGAAATGCACCGATAAATACCGTATCATCGCACTTATAATTCGCAAAAGTGAATTATTGCATAGAGTGTGAATGATTGTATAAAAACAGTTACTTCTCCTTCTTATGTTTTGCCGAGATAGCTCAGTTGGTAGAGCACATCCATGGTAAGGATGAGGTCGCCGGTCCGATCCCGGCTCTCGGCTCCAGTAATGTGCAATGCAGTGAGATTTTCTACAGTATTCGAGTTGTGTTTGCCTTGGCTCAGGTAAATTGTTCATTACCGAGTATCAAAGACTAGGAAATGCGGTCTGTCTATGTCTTTTGTTTTGCGTTCGTAGATAATAATCAAGGAGGTGCCCAGCTACATTGTATGCTTTTCCAGAAGTGGGGAAATGGTGCATGTCGATAAACGGCATACTGTTCATTTCGAGGATAGCGCTCTTTTGTTCACAAAGAGGTCTCGATATGTCTTTTGCAATGACGTCAATGCCTACGAGCGGTACCTGGCAAGCTACGGCTATTCGCTTGAAGATTGCTGTATTTTCCGGGTGGATAGTGTCAGTAATATCATGGATGTCTGCTCCACACGCCAGGACAACCTTGTTGTGTGTGTAGATTTTTCGATTTTTTTCAAGGATACTGTTCAAGTCAACTCCTTGTAAAGTGAGCATTGAATGCATTCGGGGCGTGTCTGCAATCTTATGTAACGTAACATTCGTTGCGTCAGTGTCTCCTCGCAATGGGTTCTCATTTTTCTGATTGATAAGTTCTTTCACAGTATGTGCGCCGTCTCCGGAAACATTTGGAGCTTCTCTCCAACAAGCAGCAACCAGTTCACCATCGACGAGTGTTATTCGGTAGACGTTTCCGTCAATGTGCTCCTCAACGATAAATTCTTTACTTATCACTTTTGTAATCTTGATGGCCTCCTCGAGTTCTTCGCGGGTTTTGATACAACACGTTGTATGTTTGCTCAATGAACCTGTTCGTGGTTTAACCACGACAGGGAAGCCTATGTCTTCAGATACATAACGAACCGCTAAATTAGCCCTCTTGAAAGATTTTCCACGCGCGTAGGGTGCTCCTTCCGCACGTAGAAGGCTTTTCGCAACCTCTTTATCTGAAAAATCTATTGGGAGTGTGTATCCGAGCGTCATATGCGGGAAGCACTCAAACAGCTCTTTCTCCTCCCCATGCCCAATAGAAAAATAATTTGTACTTCCTCCAAAGATATTCTTGAGGGCTCGGATAGATAGTCCTCGTTTACGCGCTTCTTGCACTACGACCAAAGAACGACTCTGTATAGTGCAGTCAGTTTCATCTATCTCAGACTCAATCAGGAGTCCGATACGGATGAAAACTCTAAATATCACAAGAATCATTTTTTCGCGCGTACGTACCCAAAACTTCGGAGGTCCTCCAAGGAGCCTTGTGACTGACATCAGTG
>QIHK01000067.1 GCA_003230945.1 Candidatus Kaiserbacteria bacterium | reverse complement strand
AGAATCGAGAAAGCTGGAGAGATAGTCTTTGGAGAAAATTGTCCAACAATGAGAATAAGAATCTGAACGACGGCAACAAAACCAAGTGTCCAAGCACTTACCTTAAAGAAAGAGCGGTACTGCCCAACACGCCGAAAAATAAGCGCGGTGAGTGTTCCAAGAAGAGTTGCAATCAATATAAAACCAAGTGTATCTGGTTCAAGCGCAGTACCCCAAAGTGCGCCTTGTATACGTACTCCAGAAAAGAGAGAGGAGAACAAGTACGCAAGTGCTGGTAACCAAAGAGCCCCAACGAGCAAGATTGGAGGAAACACTACATTGCCACGCGACAAACGCGCGAGAATAAAGAGTGCAAGTGTAATGAGTACTCCAGAGGCAAGTACAAATGACTTAGTGGCCACGAATGGTACAGCTACTGACGGAATGAAGATAATAATGGCAACAACGAGAGTTGCGATGAGAGCCCAAATGCTCAAAGATTCAAGTGAGTAACGTGAGGTACGTACTGCGGTTTGTGGAGGCATATTTAAAATATATAATTACTGTTCTTTTACTAATGTCGCTAATTTTATAGCGTATACAAGATACTGTCGAGCTTTTTCTCCACAGTAGAAAAACTTGAATATGAGAATCTCCGTGGTATAATATAAATGGACATGGCTAGACGATTGCTGAATTCCGCAAGGAACTCAGAGGAAAGTCCGGACATGCACTTGTTCGCAAGTAATCAGGTAGCGGAT
Organism: Candidatus Kaiserbacteria bacterium; assembly: GCA_003230945.1. Taxonomy (GTDB): domain Bacteria; phylum Patescibacteriota; class Minisyncoccia; order Phycocordibacterales; family Phycocordibacteraceae; genus C7867-001. The sequence goes on along the minus strand of QIHK01000067.1, from coordinate 2,409 downwards.
AACTCCCGTCGTCCGCGAGGATAGAGGTGCCTACAGAGACGTCTTTAAGCGAAAGCAAGAAGACGCCTTGATGAGATTTTGCGCAAGTAATTTCAACTGTCAAGGCGAGCTCACCGGGAAACTGGAGAGGTGAAACGATCAAATCCTTACCCGCATGCAAGGCCGTGCCTCACACACTTTCAATGTGTGAGAGGAGTGCCGCTCGAGGTGTTCGGTAACGAACATCCCAGATAAATAATCGTCCTCTTTCTATATAGAAAGCTAGACAGAATCCGGCTTATCGGTCATGTCCATCTATATAAAAATCCCACACTTTTGTGTGGGATTTTTATTCTGATATGTTTATATCAAATTTCACAAGTGCCACTGACGCAAGCAAGCTCTCTCTTTTGTTCAGTCTCATCCGTAAGTTCATATTGTACGAGACGACCATAGTCTATCTTTGGGAAATTTCGTATGAGTTTCTCATACTGTTCTTTAGTAATGGCCTCCATGGGAGCAAGACGATACACACTATTGTTACGCGGAAGGAAAGAAAGACCACCCACAATATCCCAATTCTGATACAGCCAATTTGCCACCATAATCCATTCTTTATCATCAACTGATATGGTCACGGATGGATTGTGTTCCGTATAATTTTCTTTCACAAGTTTCCAGTGTTCAAGCTGATCGAGTGCAGAGAGATCATTCTTGGTCACAGATCCTTCTGGTGATTTAATTGGGAATTCGAGCACAAAGGTATTTGCATCCTCTAGAGTCTGCCCCACTTCTGGATAGTACGGCACACCCTGGTCACGCATCATTTTAAAGAGTGAGTCAGTAGCACTAATACGAATACGTTGTATGTAGTACGGTGCATGGCGTGCATGCATACCACTTGCCACATCAAATGTTTTCGAAACAGTTCCTGAAGGCTTCACACAAGTAATGGCTGTTGAAGTATTCACTCCAAATTTCTTTGCATACTTCTTATTAACTTTCAGTGTTTCCGTACGCATAGCTTTAAGAATATCGCCATCACGAGAAGCTTTTGAATCCCACTGGCCAGTAACAGAAACCCCTAGGAGTCGCTCAGCTTCACAATTTTTCTTCCATTCTTTTGAGAGATACTGAAAATTTGAAAGTGTTGATTGATAGGTACCTAGAATCGTCGCGAGACGTGTTTTTCGAATAAGTGATTCTTTCGTATCATGAGCGCGTGCAATGACCTCAGTCAGATTACAAAACTGTTTACTTTTTAGAATAATTTCACCGCAAGGATTTGTGCCCGGAAGTTGTACAATACGGTCATTTACGATATAACCTGTTTTTTTCCATTCTTCAATACGACGCTTTGGAAGTTGCTTCATGAGCCCTCCACGATTGAAAATACCTCTTTCTCCCGCGCGACTTTTCATGAGTGCTATCCACTCATCCATAAATTCTTCATTAGTTGGTTTTTCAGAATAGACCGCAGAGTTATTTGCAATTGAGCGGTGTGGATCACTCATAAAGAATTGACCCTTTTTCGCGTCACGCAAATATTCATCATCAAGATCTGAGAGAGAAATAAGTGCACTACGACGAACACCACCTGCAACAACACATTCACCAATCTTACAAATAAGATCATGCGCATCGATATTGCGTAGTCGGCGACCTTGGCGTGCAAAAATACGTTCGCGAGAGAAGGCTAATAACGAAATAAGTGGCTCAGGACCAGAAGCTTTGCCACCCATCGTCTTAAGGCGTGCTCCTGCTGGACGTATTTGTGAAAAATCAAAATCAATATCTTTACCTTTGTACCAAGTCTTGATTCCAAGAGTAAGAGCATTGCACCACCCTTCTTTTGAATCAGCGACAACGTGCACTGGAAGTTTTTTCCCTACTTGTGGATCAATTTGTGGCAATGATTGAACATTTTGGCTTTCAACTGAGAAACCGACACCGGTACCACACATAGAGATGTACATTATTTCAGCAAAATCTTCGAGTTTAGAAGGTGCTATATATGAACAGTTGTAAGCACATACATTGCTACGGCGCGCCGCATTACCAGAAAATTGCATGAGGCGCATACTCGGCATAACCTCTTGCTTCAAAATTGCGGTGCGTAACTCCGAATATTCTTTTTCTGAAAGTTTATTGCCGATATTCTCATGCATAAAAGTAATATATCGATCAACGGTCTCAATCCATGTCTCACGGCGATTTTCAGATGGAATCCATTTTGCATACGATCGTAGATATACAAATTCACCCAGCGGATTATCTTTAAAATATTTTTTACTTTCGGTAATAAGTTTTCTAACGCGTTCCGGTATATCTGTTTTTACTAAACGTAACTGCATACGTTTATCACGATATAAAATATATGACTTCGCTGTCTTAACGAAATCATTCAGTATGAGATATTTTTCTGTTGAG
>QIHK01000011.1 GCA_003230945.1 Candidatus Kaiserbacteria bacterium | reverse complement strand
TTCAGGAGTGATAGATTCTGTTCAGGTGTAGTTTAAAAAAATTCATAATCAATAATATAAAATATATATTTATCTGTATTACGTAACTTTCAAATTCAACGTTATATGTATTTTGTCTATATTTTAGAATGCAAAGACAAGTCGCTCTATACTGGTATAACGACCAACATTGCACGGCGATTAGCAGAACATAAAAGTGGCACAGCAAGTCGCTATACCAGGTCACGAGGGGCAAAGAGAATGGTATATACAGAATTGTGTACCGATAGGAGTTCTGCTCTAAAGAGAGAAGCAGAAATAAAACGTTGGCAACGTCCGCAAAAACTTATTCTTATTTCAGAACAGTCTAAAGTAACGTAGCTGCCTCTTCGGGGGATGGAAGATGTATGAGTGAAAGGAATTCTTCAAGCTCTTCGTCTTCTATGGTACGTAGTTCACCTGCCCGTAAAGTATCAAGTTTTATATTGAGTATGCGTATACGCTCAAGGTCGAGAACGACGTTATGGTGTGCGGAAACCATACGACGAATTTGATGTTTCTTTCCTTCAGAAAGAGTAATAGAAAATGTTCGTTCACCAGTTTTCTTCACTATGCACGGTGCAGTCATATGTCCTTCAATATCTATTCCCGCTGACATTGATTTTGCAAATATTTCACGTAATGGATCCTTCACTCGTACGCGGTACTCTTTATCGTGTTTGTATTCTGGATTAAGAAGTCGGTCGGTGACTCGACCATCGTTTGTGAGAATAATAAGACCACGCGACTCTTTGTCGAGTCGTCCAATAGGGAATACTCCCTTTACTCCCTTTGGTAATTTAATGTGTTGTTGGATGTCTTCCTCTCCTTCTTGTGGTGAGTGGGTGATAACACCAACAGGTTTATGATAAGCAAAATAATAAAGTTTTTTTGAAGAGCGTTTACCACGCAACTCTATACGATCACCTTCATTCACTTTGTCACCAAGCTTTGCAACTTCATCGTTCAAAAAAACTCTCCCCCGTGCAATGAGTTCGTCAGCGCCACGCCGTGTGGCAACTCCTTCATGGGCAAGATATTTATTAAGGCGCATAGGATAGCCTTCTTTTGGTTCTGGAGGTGCCTTTTTTTCTTTTTTTCGCTTTTGCATAAGCGCACTATACCTTGTTTTGTATTTTATGCCTTATTCTGGCGGAGAACGATCTTTTTGTATGAATCGTCCGAAAGGTAGAATCTCCGGCAAGCGATTTAAATAAGGAATATAAGGGAATAGGATAAATATGAGTAATAGGAATCCAAGACTAAATGCAGCATCTCTATCGCCATAAAGTTTATTTGGCAGATCGAATACTGTATTTACAACCGCAAGCGGTAGAAGCCACCAGGAGCCGGGTGGCAATTTCCATACGCTTCCAGTTTCATCTTTTGTCATACCCCACTGTTCGGTGCTCATATTTAGCTGAGAAGCTTTTTTTTCTGGAATCCCCATATCGGTAAGGAAACGTAATAAATAAGTATTATTTATACTTGGCTTTTCTTCATTAATAAGAGATTCATAGAGACCACTTTTCGTCATAGGTGTGAGTGTCGTAATCATTGCAATGACGGGGTTTGTACTTGATGCAAAAGTACTAGTATTGGTGGCGTCAGAAAATACATAGGCTTCTTTAATATCGGCTTTTTGTGCAAGAGCAGATTTATTTTGAAATAGAGTCCATGCATTGTTCGCCCCTTTTCCACTTAAGATATATTGTTCATAGGGTGCTACGACATACACTTGTCGTGTATCGAAAGTATAAGGGTCAATTGAATCAAAGTAAGTTGCAGTATCTGAGGTATGGTCAAATTCTTGTAGTAATGTTTTTGTAACGAGACTTGAATCAGTTTTCGCAATATCTGAGATTTTTACCGCTGGTACATACGGCGAGTGGAAAAAGAAAGAAAGAGCAAGAATAAGCCCCACAAGTGCTCCTCCACGTATAAAGAGTACTCGATGGTCTGCTACGACCATTTTATAAGGGACGTCCTTTCGAAAAGGTTTTGCAATACCGTACGTGTGTTCGAGTATGTAGTGGAGCAAAAACAGAAAAAAGATAGCGAGCGGTATAATAATGACGTGAATAAAGAGCGTTTGTGTATAGTTTAGTGGATTTAGCCAATAACCAAGATAGGCACCATTCCAAAAATCTGCGCCAGATACAGCTCGAAATTGTGAAGAGAAGTCACCACGTAGTCCGTACCCAAATTCAGTTTGGAGAATTACAAGGGAAAAAATAATTGCACCGAAAACCCACACCATACGTCGTGGCGCTCGGAAACCACTAGTCGAGAATCCAACCAGAATATGCAAAATGAGAATGAAGATGAATGCCTGCACTGTCCAAAGATGTACACTGCGGGTAAATACACCCCATGGTGAGTAGAGCCACCACGATTGACCCATGAATCCCATTAAAATACCGGTGATGGCAAGCAATACAAGGCTTGTGAGTGCCATAAAACCAAGCGAATAAAAAATAGAATTTCCATAGGATGGTAGCCGATGGAAATATACTTTGTCGACGAGTGTTTTGAATGAGTTAGTGCGTGGGCTATATTCTTGAGTTTCTTGGTCATCATCCATATCGATCACAGTAACATGTGACTAACCTCCTTTTTTAAGGATGGGCTACCGTTTTAGTTTAAATGAGTTAAGGTGCTCTCATGGCACGAGAAGAAAGTATAATAAGATTCGAGGGAGTTTCTTTTGAACACGGACACAACAAACCAATTTTTGATGAAATTGATTTCACCGTACGCCGTGGGATGAAGCTCGCGATAATGGGTCAAAATGGTGCCGGGAAGACGACACTCTTTTCGTTGATGACTGGTGCGCGTGATCCGGAAGATGGCGATATTCATGTTGCGCATGGTATGGAGATAGCGACTGCTCCACAGGTCATACCTCGTGAGTTTATGGGTCTCACCATACGTGAGTTTTTCCAGAAATGTTTTGATACGCCAGTATACGACATTGACCCGCGTATTGATGCGGTACTTGAAGTGGTAAATCTAAAACATCATGAAAAGCTACATGATCGTATAGTGAAAACTTTTTCGGGCGGTCAACAGGCTCGACTTCTCCTTGCTTCCGCTCTCATACAAAAACCAGATCTTCTCTTACTCGATGAACCAACTAATAATCTCGACAAGGATGGTATTGAACACCTTACAAAATTTCTTACCGATTATTCTAAAACAGTCATTGTCATTTCTCATGACGCGGATTTTTTGAATGCGTTTACAACTGGTGTTCTTTATCTTGATATCTTTACTCGTAAGATAGAGCAATATCCTGGGAACTATATAGAGGTACAAAAAGATATCCTTATACGAATTGATCGTGAGAATCGAAAGAACGCTCAGCTTGCAAAAAAGATTCAGGAGAACAAAGACAAAGCAAACTTTTTTGCTCAAA
>QIHK01000023.1 GCA_003230945.1 Candidatus Kaiserbacteria bacterium | reverse complement strand
CTCGGATTAGGTCGACTTATGGGTACTATTGTCGAACTTCTATCTGATGAAAAAGGTTTGGTTTGGCCAGAAAGTGTTGCACCATTTTCGTTACACTTAGTTTCTCTTGGCAAGAGTGGAGATGAAGTATCAAAACTTGCAGACACCTTGTATGACGAATTAATACAAGGTGGTGTTGAGGTACTTTACGATGATCGCGAAATGAGTGCTGGACAGAAATTTATTGAGAGTGATCTTTTCGGTATACCAAAGCGTATTGTGGTAGGGAAGGAAGCTCTTGCGAGCGGTATGTTCGAAGTCGTCGATCGAGCAACCGGTGTTGTTGTAAAGAAATCACGTGCGGAGTTACGGTAATTGCCTATGCCAAGATTCTCAAAAAATTCTTTTTTCTCCAGTGATATAGCTATCGATCTCGGTACGGCAAACACATTGGTGTATGTTCGTGGAAAAGGAGTCATAATCAACGAACCATCAGTCGTGGCGGTAAATGAAAAAACGAATCAGATAGTTGCAATAGGGAGAGAAGCGAAAGCAATGCTTGGTAAAACGCCTGCACATATTCGTACCGTACGACCTCTTACTCATGGGGTTATTTCTGATTTTGAAGTAACGGAGGAACTGCTCACGTATCATATTAATAAAGCACAGGGTGGCCATGCGCGACTTTTCGGTCCACGAGTAGTGATTGGTGTGCCAACGGGTGTGACCAATGTGCAGAGTCGCGCAGTGCGCGACGCTGCACGCAATGCTGGTGCGCGTGAAGTCATTATTCTTGAAGAACCAGTTGCCGGAGCTATCGGGGCAAAGCTTCCGGTGCATGAAGCACTGGGTACCATGGTGCTCGACATTGGCGGTGGCACGACCGATATCGCTGTCATTGCTTTGAAAGGCGCCGTTGCCTCAAAAAGTTCACAGATTGCCGGCGACCGTTTCAATGAAAATATTATTGATTTTGTTCGCAGTGAGTTTAAGCTTGGTATTGGAGAAAGTACTGCTGAGAACGTCAAAATACGGATTGGTGCAGTCGTACCACTCGCAGAAACACTGACAAGGAGTGTTCGTGGTCGTGATCTTGCTACGGGACTTCCTCGAGAAATTTCACTCACCAATACACATGTGCAAGAAGCACTCGCACCTTCTCTTGATGCCCTTATGGATGCAATGAAAGATGTTATAGAAAATACTCCACCCGAACTTCTCTCTGATGTTCTTGAGCGAGGGGTGACTGTTTTTGGGGGAGGAGCACTCTTGCGTGGATTACCGCAGGTGCTTGCAAAAATGCTTGGAGTTCCAGTGAAGGTCGCACCGGATCCTTTAACAGCTGTTGTGCGTGGTGCTGGTATGGTTACCGAAAATCCTACACCACACACTGATTTCTTTATCGATGAAGAAGACATTCTTAGCGAAGCGTAACGCTATCCTTTCACCTTCAGGTTTTTCTGTTGGTCTCATTGCACTACTTGTAGTGATTCTTATGTTTGTGTTGCGTATGTTAGCGCCTAATTTTTTTCTTTCTCTATCTGCACCACTTTTCCGTCTCGGAAATGTAGCAACAGAACGTACTCATAGCATACTTTCTAGTTTTGGTAATACTGCAACTCTTACGCTCGAGAATGAAAATCTCATTAATCAAAATCAAATACTTGCTGCGAAAAATCGTGCTCTCACTGATACAATGTTGAATCTTTCAGTACGCGCCGGTGCTGCAACTATCTCTACAAAAGGAATAATTGCAGAAGTGGTTGCCCGCCCGCCCATGAGTGTCTATGACGTACTTGTCGTCGCTGCAGGAAGCACTGATGGGGTTACTCTTGGTATGGAGGCATTTGGGAGTAATGGGGTGCCTCTCGGGGTTGTTTCTACAGTGATGAGTAATTTCGCACGAATTACTCTTTTTTCAGCACCAGGAGAAAAAATTATGGTACTTGTTGGTTCTGCACATACCTCACTTACTATCTTTGGTACGGGTGCGGGTACTTTTTCTGCAGAAATATCGCGTGCGACACCCATTACGGTAGGTGAAGCTATCTATGCACCAGGATCTCTTACTCTCCCTATCGGTGTTATTTCACGTATTGATGGCGCACCATCCTCACCGACAATCTCACTCCGCATTATGCCGACCGTAAACATTTTCAAACTTTCTTCAGTGACCTTACGCAAGTCTGGAGCTTCGTTGCGTGGTGCTCTTATACATGCCACGTCAACCAATCTATGAGGGTTTTTACAGAAATGAATTCTACCCATACACCAACTCGAAGTATTGCACTGCATAGTCTTATTGTAATTGTGACGTTCTTGTCTGTGTTTTGGTTCCCGTGGCCAATAACTGCCACATTTGCTTTTTTCTCTGCGCTTTGGATTCCACTCCTCCCACTTGCAATCGGTATTTTATTTGATGTTCTCTATTGGGCTCCTCATGCCACTTGGTTTCCCTATAGCTCTCTTCTCGGTGCAGTCATAACAGGTATAAGTTATGTAGTGCGTAGTCGTCTGAAGGCAGGTATTATCAATTGAATGAGATTTAAAAGAAAACGCCGACATGATCCAGAAATAGCACCTGATGAAATATTTTTAGATGTTTCAAATACTCCTCAGTTTGATCGCAATCAATTCGAAGGACGGCTCGAAAAGCCACTTTCGAGTTCAACATTTGCTCTGATTTATATACTGCTCGGGATTCTATTTCTTGTGCTTGTTATTCGTACTTTTCAGCTTGAAGTGATTAATGGGTCTGCCTTTGCCGTACAAAGCGCTCGCAACAGTTTGACTGCTGAAGTACTTTTTGCTCCGCGTGGTGTTATTAAAGATAGAAACGGCGAAATACTCGCTGAAAATATTGAGATGGCAAATGGGAGTGTACGTCGGCACTACTCGATACCTTCCATGGGACAAATTATCGGTTATGTATCGTATCCAAAAAAAGATTCTCGTGGTCGTTATTACGATATAGCTCAAAACGGTCTTGCTGGCATTGAAGCTACTTATAACAAGCAACTCACTGGGACTAATGGCAAAGTACTTGTTGAACGGGATGCTTTAGGGAATATCCGTTCCCAAGGAACAATAGATCCAGCTCAAGCAGGGCAGACAGTAATTCTTTCGATTGATGCACACCTAGAGAAATTATTTGCCAAAGCGGTAAGTGATGTTGTGAAGAGCAAAGGGTTTATTGCTGGCGCTGGTGTCATTGTAGACATACGTACTGGTGAAGTGCGTGCTCTGGTTTCGTTCCCAAGTTATGACCCGAACGTCATGTCCTCTGGAGGTCCTGCAAAAATAATTAGGAAATATAATACTGAAATAGGGCATCCATTTCTCAATCATGCAGTACAGGGAATTTATACGCCAGGTTCCATTGTGAAGCCTTTTGTCGCAGCTGGTGCTCTTACTGACGGTGTTATTACTCCACGTACTACCATCAATGATACTGGGAAGCTTTCGGTACCAGACCCGTACCATCCTGGGAAATCGTTCGTATACACAGGTTGGAAAGCGCTTGG
>QIHK01000009.1 GCA_003230945.1 Candidatus Kaiserbacteria bacterium | reverse complement strand
GGATTATGACTTTCTATATAATCTTCTATTTGTTTAAACGCATCTTTTTGCAATTTGGAAAATGAGTACTCTGAGCTTTCGTTTTGTAATTGGAATACATACTTTTCTGGTGCGTACTTCGTAAGCCATGCACGTGCATAATCTACTCGCTCTTGCAAATCTTTAGTTTCATTTTCTGTAAGAGCATCACCTTTTTCTTTAACGGCTTCATCTACAATTGTTATGTGTGGCATCTGCGTTAGAATTGCAACTTGCGAGAACCGCATACGATAGTATCGTGATGGCGCGTTACCTTCATATACTAATTCATAGAGTCGTGAATCATCATCACCTTCTCCATCCCAATACTTTTCTGCTATCGTATCGTACCTATCAAAAAGTATAGGAATTGTACCTCCATCTAAATCAAAATTTATAGCACGCATCGGGCGTGTACCAAGTAGTGCAAGTCTAAATATCTTCTGCGGAAGAAGGGACGCTACTTCAGATGAAGAAGACCCCTTACCCTTAGAAGAGCTCATTTTTGCTCCACCTACAAGGAAGAATTCATATGGTATGTCGTACGGTGGCTGATAATTAAAGACTTTCCGTGCAATGGTGTTCGCCACATCTCGTGCACCACCACGGGTAGAGTGGTCTTTTCCAGCTCCTTCAATGTCCACCCCTACCACTATCCATTTTGCTACCCATTCAACTTTCCACGGGAATTGCCCACCTCCATTAAAGGGACTCCTTGAGCCTTCATGCCCACATCCACGAGATCCTCCGACTCCTGTCTTTTTATTACAAATATACTGAACGTCACTTCCATCCCAGCCAGTAGTTTGCGTACTAAGAACGTTCCCACACTTTTCGCAAAGCATGTGTATAGGCAACCATCCTTCCGGTTTCTCAGAACCAGAAGTTTCTCTATAAATAGTGCGTATTTCTTCTGCATTATCAAGAGCTTTTTGGATAACCTTGTTCATTCGTCCACTCTCATATAGCTCGCTTGAGCGGTAAAATTCGGGCGTGAATCCAGCATTTTCAATAATTTCTTTGAATTCGTTGGCGTATTGCTCGGCGAAGTTTTTACTCGTTCCGTCAGGGGCAGGGATATTTTTAAGAGGTACTCCAAGATATTTTTTATATACTTCTTGATCAAGATAACTTGGTATCCCATCCATTGGATCAAAGTCATTTATTTCATATAAAAATTTTGCAGTATTTTTTTCTTTCTCATTCAAAACATCCGTTACCAATCCGTGGATTGCTACACCACGCATGGACCCAATATGCACACGCCCACTTGCTGTTTTTTCGTCACGCACGATAAGAGTCTCACCACTAGCTATCTTTTGTGCGAGTTTTTCCTTAATATCAGTTGCTATTTTATCTGCCCAAAACATACATGGATTGTACATTAAAACCCAACGTACGCAAAATGAAAGAGATTCAACGAAAACTTAGTCCTCCGAGGACTAAGTTTTCGGTTATGGATTTATAAAGAATTAGTCATGAGCATGTACTATGTGGCGATGAGGAATTACTCCACTTAGGTATACACACAGCGAGTTTGCTTTGCACACGTAGAGAAAAAGTATACACAATAAACCCAGTGTTTATACATGAATTTATTTCGAATTTGTTTTCAATAATTTTAGTTACTATTTTTATACAGCAAGACACTCCATGATCATTAATTAGATCGAGGAACTTAGCAGACGTCTGGATTTTATTCAGGAAAATATCCTCAAATCTGATACAAATTTAGATGTGCTCATGCTTTAGACTTCATTAACGGGAACGTTTGGGCTTCTCTGATATTCTTATCTAACAAAAAACTAAATAGCCTCTCTGAAACTCCAAAGCCAAACGTTGGTGGCATGCCATACTCTAGTGCTTCAATGTAATCTAAATCTGCCATCTGTGCCTCATCGTCTCCAGCATCACGCAAGGATTGCTGGTGTAAAAAACGTTCCCGTTGGTCTACTGGATCATTGAGTTCACTGTATCCTTTACCCATCTCGCTCCCGGCAAGCATTATTTGAAATCTCTCAACAACGCGCGGGTCATCTTCGCTTTTCTTTGCCAAAGGTTCCATGTATGCCGGAACATTTATCAAAAAACCCGGACCAGTGAATGAGCGTCGAATTTTTTTCCAAAGCAAGTCAACACCCCTTTCTAGATTTATAGTTTTTTCATCATACTTTACCTTTTCTTCAGTGAGAATTTTCTTAACGGCGTCCAAATTTGTATCAAGCGGATCAATTTTGAAGTGCTTTTTGATGATCGTATTGTAGTCATATACGTCCCACTCTCCTGCTAAATCTATTTCAGAATCTTTAATGGTAAATTTTGTAGTGCCAAATACTTCTTGCGCGATGTGCTGATACATGTCGTGAACCATTTTCATACCCGCCTTGTAATCAGAATATGCCATATAAAACTCCATCTGCGTATAGTCCTGTAAGTGCTCATGAGACATCCCTTCATTACGAAAAATTCGCCCTATTTCAAATGTGCGCGGTATACCAGCTACCATTAAACGCTTCTGCCATAACTCCAGAGAAATACGTAGGTACACGTCTATGTCGAGCGCGTTGTGGTGCGTTACAAATGGTCTCGCCTCCGCTCCTCCTGTTGTATTTTCCAATACCGGAGTCTCAACCTCTACAAAATCACGACTCAAGAGATATTCGCGCATTACGTTCCAAAACTTGGAACGCTGTCTCACCATGTTTGCCACATCTTTGTTTAGTAGTATATCGATATAGCGCTTTCTGAAACGCTCATCCTCATCTTTTAAGCCGAACCATTCATCAGGAATGGGCACAAGTGATTTAGTAAGTGTACGCCACTCGTTCACGATTAAACTTTTCTCGCCACGCTTTGTAGTATGTGCCACTCCTGTGGTTTCTATAAAATCTCCCGTATCTATAACTTCTTCAAAAAGTTCAAACTGTTCGCCAAGCGCACCACTCTGCAACATAATCTGAACGCGTTCAGTGCCATCAAACATGTCTGCAAATACGATGCCTCCATGTCTTCGTAGTGTCATGAGTCGCCCAGCCATAGTAACAACACTTTTTTTCTTTTCTAAAACTTCAAACTGTGCCAAAAAATCAGCGACACTGGTATCTCGGTTAGTGCTAGCAGGATATGGATTAATCCCTTTTTCTTTCAAAATAGCAACTTTCTTCAGTCGCTCTTTGCGCATTTCCTCAAGTAATGACATATTATCCTCTATTCTACAGAAAAAACCCTCGTGCGGCAATACCGCACGAGGGTTTACCGTTACTGTATCTTAGCTATCTTATACTTAACCGCTCCATTCGGAGTATCAAATTCAAAAGACTCTCCTTTTTTCTTTCCCATCATAGCTGTTCCAAGTGGAGACATGTGTGATATTTTCCTCTCTCGCATATTAGCTTCAGAAGAACCAACATTCTCGTTCTTCTTTTTCACCTATTTTTATAATTGTTACTTTCGAACCAATATATACTTCATTTATATTCAAGTTTTCATCAATGACCTGTGCATCAGACAAAATAATCTCAATATGTTTGATTCTTCCTTCTGTAGCTCCTTGTAACTCTCTGGCTTCTTGATATTCAGCATTCTCCGACAAATCTCCAAGAGAACGAGCATACTCAAGTTGTTCGGCAATCTCTCTACGACGAACTGTTTTTAAAGTTTCAAGCTCTTTTGTAAATTCTGCAAATTTCTTTTGTGTAAGATATTGATTTTCTTCTTGTTCCATAATTAGAACATTGTACTAGAAAAAAAATATTAGTGAAGGGTAATAGATGTTAACGGATAATTAATATAATATTCATTATTATATTCAACAACCAAAGGATTCTCTTGGTATCGTTAACGATACCAAGAGAATGTGAAATGTTTACCAACAATGCATAAAAACAAAATACTCAAGTCCGCAGATTTGAGTATTTTAAAGGCACAACTGAAATGCAACAACGTACGATGACGATTACAGATGACAATTCTGGATTGCTTCGCACGCTCGCAAAGACGACGATTGCGATGGTGACGATGAAAAACTTCTGGATTGCTTCGCACGCTCGCAAAGACGGATGAAGACGACGTTTGACGATTAAACCCTTTGGGTTTAATCGTCTTTGCGAGTGAAACGAAGCAATCCAGAACAGTATCACAAAGTGTCAGTTAAGTTTCTAAAACTTAAATTCATACTTCAGTAAATTAGATTTTATAACAAAAAACTTCTGGATTGCCACGGCTTTGAACCGTACCCCAAAAACTAGACATAAAAAGAGCGAAGTTTCTGTTTTCTTTTGTATATAATGAGTATTAGTTAATTAAACAAAAGAACC
>QIHK01000019.1 GCA_003230945.1 Candidatus Kaiserbacteria bacterium | reverse complement strand
GCGGAGGAGGTGGGATTCGAACCCACGGTGCCTTTCGACACTCCGGTTTTCAAGACCGGTGCACTAGACCACTATGCGACTCCTCCCATGAACGATTTTACACTGCCGGTGATGATGTGTGTACCGGAGAGCTTTCTTCTTCTTGTTTGTCTCCTTTTTTTGGACGGAACCAAATGAGATAAATAATCTCAAGGAGGCCAAATGTATTAATGATAAGTAATGCAATAAACCACCATTTCTGGTTTCCGCGAGCGGAAAACCATAATACATATCCTTTAATGGTAATAATCCAAATTACCAATACTAAAATAAACGGAAGGAAAGTATTCATAGTACTTACACTTAAAGGAGAATTAAGTAGTGTAAGTACGTGCATATATGCGGACTATACCATAGTATTATAGTTATGCGGTATCTCGGCATTGATTACGGAACAAAAAAAATAGGCCTCGCACTATCTGATGAAGCCGGCACAATGGGTTTTCCTCACGCCATACTATACAATTCACGTAAGCTTGTGGATGATCTCCTTTCTATTATTTCTGAGAAAAAAGTAGAATCAATCATTATTGGAGAATCACACAATCTTTTCGGTGTAGCGAATCCAGTTGCGAAAGCAGCACATGTACTTGGTGACGCACTTTTCGAGCATTCGGGGATACCTGTGTATTATGAATCTGAGGTGTATACAAGTATCGAAGCACGACGAGCTCCTGAGAAAGAAGGGAAGAGTCGCGCGCCAAAAAAACATATAAATGTAGATGCGTCAGCAGCTGCCCTTATACTTACAAGTTATCTTTCAAAACAACATCATGGATAAACCGCGTATTTCTATAAACGATTTTAGTAAAATACAAGTAAAAGTTGGTACGGTAAAAAATGCTGAACGTGTACCGGAGACAGACAAGTTACTGAGACTCGATGTTGATTTTGGTTTTCTTCCTCCCGTAGGAGAAGAAGATGCGAAGCGGGATATAAGACAAATTATATCTGGTATCGTAGCCTACACAAAAGTAGATGAGATTATTGGTAGACAACTTGCATTTGTAACAAATCTCGAGCCACGAACAATAAAAGGTCTCGAAAGTAATGGCATGCTTTTCGCCGTTGGAGAAGATGACACGTTTGCCTTCCTTACTCCTGATCGTACGGTGCCACCTGGAACGAGCGCACATTAAATATTCTTTTCCGCACCCCTATTCTCAAATTTTGCTCACGAACCTGTATTATAGAAGTATGTCTTCTATTTTCCGTGAGCGAGTTCGTTCTGCCTTTGCCGCGCCGAGCTATATCTCGTTGCCATTTGCTGGTATCGACATATCAACGAGTGGAGTTAAAGTCGCACGGCTTGTTGAAAAACCTCACGGACTTATTCTCGAGTCGTATGCCCAAACACTTTTTCCAGCTGGTGTATTTGTTGATGGAGAAATTACCGATCAATCTGCTGTAGTTGCAGCGCTTGTGAGTGCTACAAAGCAAGCACAGGTCACTTCTGGAAACTCAGCGCTTTCAGAATCAAAATCGTATCTATTTGATATTCAGGTTTCAGGGAGAAATAAAGAAGAACATAGAATTGTCGTTGAACAGCATCTCGATGAGCTTGTTCCACTTCCTCCTATAGAAACAGCTTTTGATATTGTTGATGTTGGTCTAGCAGAAGGTGGCGACACGATGGTCGCTGGTATCGGGTTTGCACGTCGCATGGTTGACACGACACTCGCAGTATTTGATGAAGCACATGTTTCTATTCGAGCTCTCGAAGGAGAAACATTTGCAATGGCGCGAGCTCTTCTACCTGATGGTGACGAGTCGACTGCTCTTCTCATTGATGTTGGGAAAACGACAACAAAACTCGCTATTGTACAGAATCGCATTCCACGGTTCGCAACTACCATCAGTATAGGTGGTCACTCACTTACGCTCGCAGTACAAAAATATTTTGGTGTTACCGAAGCTGAAGCACGAAAAGTAAAAGCAAATAAGGGTATTGTTTCTGCTCCCGGGAATGAAGAGTATCTCGCAGCTATGCTCTCCACTGTTTCAGTGATACGTGATGAAATTCTTCGACACCTTGAGTACTGGCAGGACAAGGTGGCCCATTCAAATGCTCATGAGCCAGTGTCACACGCAATACTTGCTGGTGGTAACGCATCTCTTCGTGGTTTTTCTGAGTATCTTGAAGGAGCCTTTCATATTCCGGTTACCCCAGGTGATGTTTTTACGAATCTCGCGTCGCGTGATTTTTGGCTTCCAACTCTTGATTACACCGAGTCCCTTGCGTATGGCACGGCAATTGGATTAGCACTTCGCGATCGTATTACATAATTATGCGCAACAACTACACCAATCTACTTCCTTCAGAACGTCGTAAACAAGTACGACGGGAGTATTTCCTACGTATAGGAGTTGTGGCTATCGCTATGGCTATTTCTTTGGTTGGTGTTGCTATGATATTACTTATTCCTACCTATACTTTCCTTTCAAATTCCGCATACACCAAAAAAGCACGAGTTGCTGAAATACAGTCGGTGATTTCTTCTTCTGATGAGAAGACTCTCGAGGCTCGGCTTGCACTACTTTCTACAAATACACAGGCACTTGTCTTGTTAGAAAATACTCCATCTGCCATAGGCATAGTGCGCAATATATTACATATTTCTCGTTCTGGAGTGACCCTTTCAAGATTCTCATATAGTCCAGCTATTGGTGGAAAGGCAGGAACGATTACCTTGTCAGGCATAGCCACCACACGTGATGTGCTACGTCAGTATCAATTAGCTCTTTCCCGCGCTTCGTTTATTGCAAGTGCAAATCTTCCTATTTCTGCGTATGCAAAAGATGCAGATATTTCCTTCACTATAAATATCACCCTCGCATCATGAAATCTTCACTCATCCATCTCGCTGTAATGACGACACTGCTTGTAGCGGTTCTTTTAGGTTATGGATACTGGTACTCAGTTGTCTCAGCAAAAAGCGCCGAAGTAGTGCAACTGCAAAGTCAAATTGATTCGAAGAATGCTACGGCAAGTTATATTGCTTCAGTCCGTTCAGCACTCGCCGAGATTTCAAATGATGAAGCCGTTGTGCAGTCTTATTTTGTCTCTGAATCTGATGTCGTTACTTTTATAAATGATTTACAATCTCGGGGGAGTACTAAAGAGTCAGTAGTAAGTGTTTCATCTGTTTCATCTGTTCCCGTAAGCAAAACTTCAGCTCATCCTGCACTTAAACTCTCTCTTAAAGTACAGGGTACTTTTGATGCAGTATTGCGCACCATAGGGTCAATAGAATATGCCCCATACGATATTTCAATTACGTCGCTTTCAGTAAATAAAAAAGATAAAAAACAATGGACTGCAAATGTAAATATTTTAGTTGGTTCTGTCGCAGCTAGTACACAAATAGGCGTAATTCCTCCTTCATCATATTTGAATAAAACCACTGCAAATGTGCAAGGAGCTACAGGACCGAAAAGAAAGAAGACTACTCCTCAATTGAAATAATTATTATGTACCTCTCAAAACTTATTAAAAAGATACTCGGCACTGCGCACTATGGATTTCATAGTAACCCTGTACGTGATTGGAGTGCCATTCTTACTTTTGGTGCTATAGCTTTCTCGATTATTCTTGTGTGGAATGTGTGGGCATTCAATACGGTAGCGAATGG
>QIHK01000061.1 GCA_003230945.1 Candidatus Kaiserbacteria bacterium | reverse complement strand
TTTTTGTGAATTCTATCATTGTGGAGGTGGGGAGAATTGAACCCCCGTCCGAGTCTGGTATTGAAAGCGAGTCTACGGCGCATAGTTCTGATTAATATTTAATCATGGGTGCGAGGAATCAGAACGAAACCACTCCATGACGAGTTCTAAGGTTCGGGTGATGGACGAACAATCACATCACTATATCTCACAGAAAATTCCGCCAATCCTCCACGCTGTGAGCGCCGAAGGAGAAAAGACGTCGCATAGGCGAGAAAACCGTTAGGCTGTCGCGTATGCGAACGCAAAGTTTTGAGTACCGAAGTACGGAGACTTTACGCTTGCAAGAGTGTTCTTGGCAAGTTTGATGCTAAGGCATTTTAAGGTGTGGCCCCAGCGTGCACCGCGTCGCACGTTTTTCAATGAACAAACCGTCAAAGCCGGTCACCCCCCTAAAATACATCTTTACATAAAGCTACACTTTAGGTGATTGATCGAACAATACGAACATAACAAATCTATAATTTTACTTTACTGATTTTTGAGAAGACGTGCAATCTCACGAGTAGCGTCACGTTTTTTTAAATCCTCTCGGCGGTCAGCTTTATCTTTACCGCGAACAATGGATATTTTCATCTTCAAATTCCGACCACTAGTATATACCTCAAATGGAACAATTGTCAATCCTTTCTTACTTTCTGCGTTAGAGAGTTCTCCAATCTCTTTCTTAGTAAGAAGTAGTTTACGTGGTTGTTCAGGATCATAGTTTTTCGGCGCATTTGCAATTTGATAGGGCGGTATAGTCATACTGACTACAAATGCCTCTCTGCCACGCACCACTATGTGAGCACCATCGAGTGAGCCGAGTTTGTTTCGTAGTGCTTTCACTTCTTGACCAGACAGCACAATACCTGCCGAATAGGTTGTAATCGGTGCATATTTTAAGAATGCTTTCTTGTATATAACCAGTGTGGCCATGAAATGACTATACAACTTTTATATAAAAACTGCCTAAGTACCTCCCTGAAAGAAAGTATAAAAATGGGAAAATTAACCATTTTTCTGTATACTGGCAGAATGCAAAAATCTCCACTAAAGAAGTCGAAAAAAACGAAGTCAAAGTCGAAGTCAAAGAAAAAGCGCTCGTGGGTACCTTTTAAGGGTGGTCCATCGTTTCTCGGAAATCTCATCACAACCATTATTGTATTTCTCTTTATTATGAGTGCCTATTCGCTTGTGGCGAATATGATACAGCCTTCGAGTGAGATTCCACTCTCGCAAGTGGCAAACGATGTATCAGCGGGGAAGGTGACATCTATTGCGGTAAACGGTGATCAATTAGATCTTTCTTATAAAGATAAAACTACAAAAACTTCACGTAAAGACCCTACGTCAGGACTTTCGGAAACACTTGCGACGTATGGCGTTACTACCGCACAACTTTCCAAGGTAACCATCACTATTAAAGGTAAGTCAGGATTTCAATTTTGGTTTCTCACTCTCGCGCCAATACTCCTTCCTCTTCTTTTCATAGGTTTCTTATTCTGGTTTCTCACACGACAAGTGCGAGGCGCCGGTATGCAAGCTTTCTCATTTGGCCAATCAAAAGCGCGTGTGACGGATCCAACAAATATGAACCAGCGGGTGACTTTCAAAGATGTAGCGGGTGCGAAAGAAGCAAAAGAAGAGCTACTTGAAATTGTTGATTTTCTTAAAAATCCAAAGAAGTTCCTCGATATCGGTGCTCGCATTCCGAAAGGTATTCTGCTCATGGGTGCTCCGGGTACTGGGAAAACATTACTCGCCCGCGCGGTTGCTGGAGAAGCGGCAGTGCCTTTCTTCTCAATTTCTGGAAGTGAATTTGTAGAAATGTTTGTTGGCGTCGGTGCCTCACGTGTTCGTGACCTCTTTCAAGTTGCAAAGAAAGCAGCCCCCTCCATCATCTTTGTTGACGAAATAGACGCAGTTGGCCGTGTGCGCGGTAGTGGTGTTGGTGGCGGTAATGACGAACGTGAACAAACACTAAATCAGATTCTCGTTGAGATGGATGGTTTTGAGCCAAATGAGAAAGTTGTGGTTATAGCGGCTACTAATCGACCGGACGTTCTTGACCCTGCTCTCTTGCGTCCTGGACGTTTCGATCGTCGCGTTACCATCGATTTGCCAGATAGAAGCGACCGTGAGGCAATTTTGCAAGTGCACGCAAAAGAGAAACCATTTGGTCCGGATGTGGAGCTTTCTGTTATTGCCGAGCGAACACCAGGATTTTCTGGAGCAGAGTTGTATTCTCTTATGAACGAGGGGGCGATTCTCGCGGCACGTGAGAATCGCAAGGAAATTGCACAGTATGATCTCATTCGTTCTATTGAGAAAGTTATGCTTGGTCCTGAGCGTAAAAGTCATCTACTCACCAAACGTGAAAAAAATCTTACTGCATATCACGAAGCCGGGCATGCACTTGTATCGTCTGTTCTACCCTATGCTGATCCAGTGCATAAAATTTCGATTATTAGCCGTGGCCGTGCCGCTGGTTACACACTCAAATTACCATTTGAAGATAGAAAAATGCAGTCACGTAAGCAATTCCTCGATGATATTGCAGCGACGCTTGGTGGTTATGTGGCAGAAGAATTACTATTTAATGACGTTACGACAGGTCCCTCAAATGACCTCGAGGTCGTTACCGCGCTTGCGCGTAACATGGTGACTCTCTACGGTATGAGTAAAAAACTTGGTCCTATTGCCTTTGGGGTGCGTGAGCTTGGTAATGAACAATATTCAGATGCCGTTGCCGCACAAATTGATGTAGAAGTTTCAGATATTATTGAAGAACAGAAAAAACGTGCTGAGGTGGTTCTTATTGATCATCGTGGCGCACTCGATGCAATTGCCAAAGACCTTCTCGAAAAAGAAACTCTTGAACGAGAAGCATTTGAGAAGATTCTTATCGCCAACGGTATCACCCCAAAGAAAAAAGAAGAAGATGATAAAGTGGCGGTCTAGTAATACTCACTTTGTTGTAGAGAACATCGAAGTATGATTCCATAGAGTAATAGTTGATTTTGCTCTAATAGACTCTTTCGTAAGGGTGAATTAGGGCGACTCACTATATTTTCGAGGGCGTGTAGCTCAGTTGGTTAGAGCTCGGAGCTTATACCTCCGCGGTCCCTGGTTCGAATCCAGGCACGCCTACTACTATAGAAAATTACCGATTATTCGAGATGGAGTGACGCATCTGCTATTCGTGTACGTTCTGCAAGAATAGGATGTTTTTTCAGTGCAGGATCTATTTTTATGAGCTGTGTTGCCTCTGTCCGTGCTGCTTCAACTATTTTTATATTTTTCAGTGCTTCCATAGCGACATCAGAAATTCCCCATTGTTTACCACCCACGAGTTCTCCAGCACCACGCAGAGCAAGATCATATTCGGCAAGTTCGAATCCATCTTTAGCACGTACGAATGCTCGCATGCGTTCTTTAGTATTTGCGCCGAATGATTCAGGTAACGCAAAACAATAAGGCTGATGTGTTGAACGTATGACACGACCTCTCAATTGATGTAGTTGCGCAAGACCAAATCGTTCAGCTCCTTCAATAAGAATAACTGTTGCATTTGGTACATTAACACCAACTTCTATAACGGATGTTGCGACAAGGATATCAATATCCTTTTCTTCAAATTTAGACATGACATCCTCTTTTTCCCTTGGGCGCATTTTACTGTGCAAAATAT
>QIHK01000028.1 GCA_003230945.1 Candidatus Kaiserbacteria bacterium | reverse complement strand
CGCCTCGTTCAATTATTGAGAAAACAATTCTGGACGAACTTAGTGAAAGTCTTAAAAGTGAAGCACCAGTTGATGCTCGTATGCGAAAAGCCCAGTATGGGGGACGGAAAGTGGCGCCGAGTACTGTTGCAACGGAGAAAGCACGCATAAGTCAGAAGAAGGGAAGCGCTCCATCACAGCATCAGACACATTCTCCTGTAGCACCTCACTCAAATACCCAGCCAACTAATCTTCAAAAGAAGCACACAGTACCGATACCTAGCGAAGTTCTAGTGGCACCACAACAAAAAGATACTAAAGCTTTAAAAGAAATTTTGCATTCGATAACAACAAATACACGAGTTGAACAAAAACAAAAACAGACCAAACAACAAGAATCGTTGAAAAATGTATTGGGAAATATTCTCTCAAAAGAGAAAGAAAAAATAGAAACAAAATCGTTACCGCAACAACCGTCAGTGAAGAAACCATTTGAAATTCCAGAAGCAAAACTTCGTAAGGTTCTTAAAGAAGATACATAATTGTATGTCTCTAGTGTCTGTTCAGAGATTTTCTATATTTACTTTCGTTCTTCTTTTATTTTTTGTGGCTACTCCTATAATTACCTATGCCGCGGTCATTGATATAAATACCGCTAATGTTTCAACACTCAAAACTCTTCCTGGTATCGGTTCATCGAAAGCAACGGCAATTATTCAGTATCGTACTCAAAATGGTTTATTTACCCATATTGCTGATATTCAGAATGTAAGTGGCATTGGTCCAAGTACTTTTGCAAATATTAAGCCCTTTATTACTATTGGATCTGCAAGTAAGTCAACGAATACTGCACATTCGAACAGCACCGTAGCGTCAACAAGTCCTTCTTCCGGTTCGGCAGTGCCGTCGATAAGTGAAATGATGCGTCCGCCACTTGATACGTCATTTTCAGTATCTGTGCAAGGTAAAACTACAGGACTTGTAGAAGTACCTATTACTTTCTCCGCTGTTGCAAAAACTGGAGGAAACGCTGTTCCTGCGCGGTATATGTGGAGTTTTGGTGATGGCTCTATGAATACGGGGAATCCTGTTAGAAAAATTTATCACTATAAAGGTACGTATTTAGTAAGTGTGATATCTAATGATATTTCTGCACAAGCTGAGGATGAATTTACAATTGTTATAGGAAAAGCTCTTGTACAAATAACTGCTATTACCGGTGATGGCGTTACTCTTTCAAATAATTCAAATACTGAAGTAGATATTTCTAACTGGAAACTCACCTCAGGAAGTAGTTGGTTCCGTTTCCCGCGAGGGACTCATCTTCTAGCTAAGGCAAGTGTTCTTTTCCCAATGTCGATTACAAATTTACCGGTCTCTTTCAATACCACTCTTACGTATCCCGATACTATTATTGCCTCACGATATCTATCTAAACTTACTATGCAACAAACAAATGCTTCTACCACTCAAGTGAAACTAAATGTAGTGAATGGGAGTAATAAAGAAGTGAAGGTAACCGAAAAGAGAATTACTAAAAATATAAGTAAATTGGCACATGAAAATTCAACAGTAATTGCCCCTCGCGAGTCAGCCAAAGCGCTAGACTCGCGAGGGGCGGTATTTACAACACCCCAGTTACCGGATTTTTCTCTAAAAGGGAATCAGCTTTCAGCTGATGCAATCAATGCGGTGTTGCCTTCAAATCCGGGTTTAAATCTCTTAAAATCAAAATGGACTCTTGGTTTTTTCGGTATTATCGCTCTTGCTGGTGGTGCTTTTATGATTTTATAGATACGTATTAAAAGTTTGGTAGTATAGTGGTCATTTATCACAATGATATTTAAGATTATGCAGAGTTCTCAGTTAGGTATTATTGGTATACTAGCTATTGTAGTAGCAGACCCTTCACACTTGCTATATTTTAAGATAATTTAATATAAATTTATGTCAGATTCGAAACTTATTTTAGTAACGGGTGGCGCTGGATTCATCGGTTCGCGTTTATGTGAACGTCTCGTGACAAATGGTCATAAAGTTATATCTCTCGACAACTATTTTACTGGTTCGAAAGAAAATCATATTGAAGGAGTTGATTATCGGGAAGGGCATACCAAAGACATTAAGAAGCATGTATCAGAAACACCAGACCTTGTATATCATCTTGGTGAATATTCACGTGTGGAAAGAAGTTTTAAGGAACCGGGACTTGTGTGGGATTTAAATATAGTCGGTACACTCGGTGTACTTGAGTTTTGTCGTGAGAAGAAATGCAAAATAGTATATGCCGGTTCGTCGACAAAGTTCTCAAATAATGGACAGGGTCGTTTCCAGAGTCCGTATGCTTGGTCGAAAGCAACCAATACTGATCTTGTAGCGAATTATGGTAACTGGTTTGATCTTCCGTATTCAATAACTTATTTCTATAATGTATATGGTCCTGGAGAACGTAATGGCACCTACGGTACGGTTATAGAAATTTTTCGACAACAGTATCTCGCTCAAAAACCACTCACCGTACGTTTGCCTGGCACTCAAGAACGTAACTTCACACACATAGACGATATTGTTGATGGGCTTCTACTTGTTGGAGAAAAAGGTGAAGGAAAAGGATATGGACTTGGAGCATCGGAGACTTTCTCTGTCCTTGAAGTTGCAAAACTCTTTACTGATAATATAGAGATGCTTCCAAATCAGGCTGGAAATCGTTTAGATGCTCCCCTTGATACAAAAAATTCTCGTGCGCTTGGCTGGTCACAAAAACGTAAACTGGCGGATTATATTGAATCTCAAAAATAATGAAAAAAAGAATTCTTATTTTTTCACTTAATTACTATCCACGTTTTATCGGTGGCGCTGAGGTAGCCCTTAAAGAAATTACCGATCGTATCAATCCGTCTGATATTGAATTTCATCTTATCGCCCTTCGTTTCGATTCGGATTTACCAAAAGAAGAAAAAATTGGGAATATTTTTGTTCATCGTATCGGTATGACTCGCAAAGCACCAACGGTTGCCGACCTTCAGAAATTTCCATTGAAGTTTGCAAAGTACTGGTATCAGTTTGGGGCAGCTTCCGAGGCAAAAATACTACATAAGCAGTACCATTTTGATGGTACATGGGCGATGATGGCACACTCCTGCGCGGTGCCAGCTGGTCTTTTTAAAAAGAATTTTCCTAAAGTAAAATATTTACTCACTCTTCAGGAAGGTGATCCACCGGAATATATTGAGCGACTCGCAAGACCAGTATGGCCATGGTTCAAACGAGGCTTTACGAGTGCAGATGTGTTGCAACCAATTTCTCATTTTCTTCTTGCGTGGGGTAGACGAATGGGTTTTAAAGGAACTGCAGAAATAATTCCAAATGCGGTTAATACTAAGCATTTTTCGTATCCGATTTCTCCACAAGTACGTCAGGAATACCGAACGAAGCTCAGTATTCCCCAAGATGATATTCTCATTGTCACTACTTCGCGTCTTGTACACAAGAATGCTGTAGATGATGTCATCAAGGCGCTCACTTTTCTGCCTAAAAATGTACAATTTATAATTTACGGCATTGGTCCAGACGGGAAGATGCTTAAAGATCTTGCAAAAGAGAAAGGTGTTATTTCGCGTGTTCACTTTCAAGGGCAAATAGAACAGGCTGAAATGCCACATGCACTTAAAGCCTGTGATATTTTTATTCGTCCCTCGCGTTCGGAAGGATTCGGGAATTCGTTTATTGAAGCGATGGCAGCCGAACTACCAGTCATAGCAACACAAGAGGGAGGAATTGCTGATTTTCTCTTTGACGCAAAACGTAATCCAGATAAAGAGACAACTGGCTGGGCGGTTGATAGAGATTCGCCAGAAGATATTGCACGAGCAGTAAATGAAATACTTGCAAATCCGGAGGAAGTGAAACGAGTGCTAGAAACAGCACACTCAGTAGTATTTAAGAAGTATGATTGGGATCTTATTGCCCAGCAGATGCGTAGTAGAATCTTTTCAAAGATTCTATCCTAGGTCTTATGGATATTACAGGGAAAGTCTCTAGATCAAAAATGAGAAGCGCGGACTGAAAAGTCCGCGCTTTATTATTTTACTGATACACTCACCGTATGAATGGGGATCTTTTCGCTTGGATTAGATATATAGTACTGTCATTGCTAAAAAATAGTATGTGGTGCAGAATCATTCTTACAATAAGAATTTAAAATAAATATTTTAACGGCTATCATGACTATAGGATTCATTGGACAAGGATATATCGGGAAAAATTATGCTGACGATTTCGAAAAGCGTGGTTTTTCTATTGTGCGTTATGCACTTGAGGAACCACATATTTCAAATAAAGACCGTATAAAAGAGTGCGATATTGTTTTTATCGCTGTACCGACACCCACTACTCCTTCTGGATTCGATATCAATCATATTGAAAGTGTATTGCCTCTCATAGGAAAAGGGAAAATTGCTGTTATTAAATCGACTTTAATTCCCGGTGCAACGAAACAACTTCAAATAAAATTTCCAGAGATAATTATACTTATCTCGCCAGAGTTTTTAAGTGAATCAACGGCAGCAAAAGATGCTGCTCATCCGTTTTCAAATATAGTCGGTATGCCTGTAGAAGACTCTACACACGTAACGGCAGCAAAAAGTGTCCATGAGGTGCTTCCTTCAGCTCCGTATTCAACAACAGTATCGAGTGATCAGGCAGAACTTATAAAAGTTGCTCATAACGGTAGTGGGTATGTTGAGATTGTATTCTTTAATCTTATGTATGATCTTTCTCAGTCACTTAATGCTGATTGGGAACCAATTAAAAAAGCTTTGCAAGTAGATCCTTTTATAGCTAATCGCTATGCCGAACCTGTTCATAAAAGTGGGCGTGGCGCCGCTGGGCACTGTTTTTTAAAAGATTTTGAAGCGTTGCGTGATGCGTACAACAAAAGAGTTAAGGATACTCTCGGTATGGAAGTATTTAGTGCTCTTGTCAGAAAAAATAATTCTCTTCTTCGCGAGAGTGGAAAAGATCTTGATCTCCTTAAAGGAGTGTACGGTCCAGAAGTAGATGCAGAGTGATTACTTTCGCGATAACAAAAAAACGGCTAGAATAATCTGAATGAAGGTAGTTATAGCAACACCTCTATATCCTCCGGAAGTTGGTGGTCCATCTGCGTATGCCAAACAATTTGCAGAAGGTTTTCCAAAACGAGGTATTGAAACAACAACTATTTCGTTTTCTAGCGTGCGCCACTTACCGAGTGGCGTAAGACATTTCGTATATTTTTGGCGTATCTGTAGGGCACTTCGGCATGCCGAAATTGTATTTGCTCTCGATACGTGGAGTGTTGGCATACCAGCACGCTTAGCGGCATGGATTCTTCGAAAGAAATTTGTTGTGCGTATCGGCGGAGATTTCCTTTGGGAGTCCTATATGGACCACACAGATACACCAATGATACTCTCAGAATTTTATATAAACAAACCTACTCTTTCGCTTAAAGAACAGTGTATCTTTGTCGGAACACGATGGCTTTTGCAAAGTGCTCAAGTGCTTATATTTAATACAGCATGGCAACGTGATATATGGCAGTCCGCGTATTCTTTTGATATTACTCGCGCACATATACTTGAGAATTATTATCCGGCAGAGCGTTCAACGGAACCATTTTCCGGGAAAGTATTTGTTTCAGCAGGTCGTCCGCGTCGACTCAAGAACACAAAGACATTACAAATTGCATTTGATATGGTCAAACAAAAATATCCTGATATTGAACTTGATATGCGTCTTTTGCCACCGAAAGAACATCAAAAACGCATCCAAAACGCCTATGCGGTGGTTATACCTTCTGTGAGCGAAGTATGTCCAAATATGGCTATTGATGCCATTCATTACAATAAACCCTTCATTCTTCCCAAGGATTCTGGATTGCATAACCGTCTTGGAGAGATAGGGATTTTTGTCGATACACTTGAAGCAAAAGAACTCGCCAAAGCTATGGAGAAACTTCTTGATTCTGCAGAGTATGAACGTTCAGTGACACGTGTGCAATCATTTTCATTTGTACATACTTGGGACAACATACTCGATGAAGTAAGCGCTCTTCTTTCCTAATATGCGTGTACTCATGATTGGTTCCGATACGACGATTTTTAACACGGAAAGTGCTACACGTAAGCGATTAAGAATCTATGCATCACAGATTGGAGAACTTCACGTACTTTCTCGAGTCGGAAAAGGTGTTAAAGGCGGTGTTGTAAAAGATGGGGTACTTACCCTTCATGGGGTAGACACCTCGCGTCTCTTTGCTCCTTTTCTTTTTATAAAGTACGCACGTCATATTATTAAAGAAAATAGTATTGATATAGTATCGGCGCAAGATCCTTTTGAACATGGTTTCGTCGCGTGGTGTGCTACTCATACAACGACTGCAAAATTACATATGCAAGTTCATACGGATTTTCTGTCACCATGGTTCATTCGTACCTCACTTTTGAATCGTATTCGTGTACGTATTGCTGATCATATTCTCACGAAAGCTGATGGTATTCGTGTGGTATCGAAGCGGGTGAAGAACAGCCTCATCTCACGGTATGGGAAGCATATACAAACTCCTTCAGTTATTCCTATTGCCGT
>QIHK01000042.1 GCA_003230945.1 Candidatus Kaiserbacteria bacterium | reverse complement strand
CCATCACAAGAAGCACAATAAGTGACGCCTTTATTTTCAAATTTTTCTGCGCCTGGGATACCGAGTTTTCGACGTCGGGCGCCACTCGCTACTAAAATAGCTTTCGCCGTGTGAGTCTTTCCAGACTTCATTGTGGCAACAAATCCTTCGTCACCTTTTGTAATAGAAATAACGCTCTCACCAAACATAGGTTCAACTACGTCAGATTTCAATGTATCAAGATGCGTTTTAAATGATTTTGCTAAGTCTGCACCAGAAATTTTTGGTGTGCCAATCCAGTTCTCGATATTTTCAGAGACAATAGATTGTCCACCAATTTCTTCTGAAATAAGTATTGTTGTAAGTTGTTTGCGCGCGGCATAGATGCCAGCTGCGACTCCGGCAGGTCCACCGCCGATGATAATTAAGTCTTTCATCGCGGAAGTATATCAGAGAGAAATACTTTTTGTAATACGCTACTTTTTATGACGACGCAAAAAAGCTGGAATAGCTCCCCAAGTCTCGTCATCTTCTGGAGCAGTAGGTGAAACGGGTTCTTCTCGTTTTTGTGGAGTAGCTGTGACAATAGGTTCTTCTTTTTCTATAGGTGTCGTCGTTTCAATTTTCTTTTTATCTTTTTTCTTATTATCTTCACGCTTCAACACATCATGGTAAATACGTCCGCGTTCTTCTTCACGGCGTTCTGTTGGTAGAGAGAAAAGAGAACGTTCCGACTTTATTTCGTGAGTGATGTGTGTCGTGCTTTCTGGGAATCCTGTAGCAATAACGATAATGCGAATCTGGCCTTTTTTAAGCTTTGTGTCGTGCATCATGCCGAAGATGATTTTTGCATTTTTATCGACAGATTCATTGATGACTTTTGCAGCATCCTGAATCTCCATAATACCGAGATCATCAGCTCCAGCTACTACGAAGAGAATGCCCTTAGCTCCAGAGATAGATACATCGAGTAGTGGGGAATTGACAGCTTTTTTTGCCGCTTCTGCAGCACGATCATCGCCTTCAGCGATACCGATTCCCATAAGAGCTGGACCAGCATCCTCCATGATGGCTTTGATATCGTTAAAGTCAGTATTGATTTCTCCTGGCGTTGTGATGATATCAGAAACACCCTCTACAGCTTGGCATAGTATTTCATCACAAAGTGCAAAAGCACTCTTTGCACTTGTTTGTGCTTCGACAATAGAAAGAAGTTTATCGTTCGGAATGACAATGAATGCATCAACCTCTTTCTTAAGATCTGCGAGACCACGTTCGGCTATTTCATGGCGCTGTGCACCTTCAAAACTAAATGGACGTGTAACAACCGCAATCACAAGAGCACCAACTTCTTTCGCAATTTTTGCCACAATAGCTGAAGCACCGGTGCCAGTACCGCCACCCATGCCTCCTGTAATAAAGACCATATCAGAACCTTGAAGTCCTTCTTGAATTTCTTGGCGTGTCTCTTCTGCTGCGCGTTTACCAAGCTCCGGATTCATACCAGTACCGAGACCACGAGTGAGGTTTTTACCAATATGGATTTTCTTTTTTGCCAATGAGCGATGCAAATCCTGAGCATCAGAGTTTACGGCGATGAATTCAACACCACGCACCTTTGAGTTAATCATGTGATTAACGGCGTTCTTCCCAGAACCACCAACACCGACAACGCGAATGCGGGCAAAAGTTTCTATTTCACGGTCGATGCGTTTTGACATAATTGTTGTATCGGTTTTCTGCAATAATACCACTCACAGAATTTATGCAAATATTGACATTAAATTTAATCTAGTTCAAATATAATGGCTCTTTTTTAGTATGAAATTAAAAAACATACCGTACTCACAAAAAAACTCTCACTTTTCTCTCGGTTTTTAATTTAAGGAAGAAATTGTTTAAAGAATCCACCGAATAAAGCGCGAATATTTTTCTTAGGTGTTGCCGTATCTCCCGTGAGACCCCAGAGAGCGAGTCCATAGGCAACGGCCCATGTCGCATCACGAATTTTAGTATCGTTTGAAAGACGAAATTCAGCAAGGCGAGCTGGTAACTTCAAAGAGCCTTTTGCGATATCACTTATGGAACCAATACCAGAACCACCTCCTGAAATAATAATTCCCGCAGGAAGTGGTCCACGTCTATTTAATGTCTTTAAATGTTTTACGATGAGTGCAAACATCGTTTTAAGTCGCATAGTAATGAAGCTATCCACTTTCTTTCGTGGATACATTGCTCCAGAAAGTTTCCCAACTTTTATTCGTTCAGCTTCTTCTAGTGAGATTCGGAAACCGAGCGCAATGTCATCAGTAATATGGCTGGAACCCATGGCGAATACTTTTACTGAGACGGGGATACCTTCGTCGTACACAACAATTGAAATAGTCTCTGCGCCAATATTTGCGAGAACACATCCTTTCATTTTCTGATCATTTGCCAGCAAAACATAGGACCCAGCAAGTGGTGATGCCATTTGATCTATGACTTCAATGTCGGCATCCTCTACTGCTTCAGCAAGGGCACTTTCATGTTGGGTGAGGGAAGTAACAAAAAGATAATCAACTTCAAGACGGACTCCTTTCATACCAACTGGTCCCCCGAGTACTTTAGTATCATCTACGCGGTATTCCAGTGGAATACTATGAAGGACTTTACGATTAAGGAAGGCTGGAGCTGCCGCTTCGAGTGCAGATTTTGCCGCTTTCTCGAGATCAAGTTCAGAAATCTCCTGATCAGCACGGGAGATAATAGCTTCACCAGTCGCATGAGCTTCATCGAGAGATATGCCACCAATCGCAAGAAAACCAGTGCGAATAGAAATATGAGCCGTTGATTCGGCTTGGCGTTTTGCCTCAAGGATGCTTATTGTCACTTCGTCTTTATTGACAATGTATCCGTGGCGCAAGCCCTTACTTTCAGCAAGTCCAGTACCGATAATGCGCAACTGTCGATTCCCTTGTTTATCTGACACTTCTTCAACCACCACCAGTTTTACCTGATAGGTACCAATATCAATGCCGGTAGTTATGCGTCGTGCCATTAGTTTTAGAATGAGATTGAGAATCGTGTGCACCACCTTTTGCAAATTTTGCTAAAAGGGTCTGTTCACGTCTCTCCATCGTAACGCTATGTTGGTGTCCTTTCAAATGCAAACAGCCGTGGATAAATAAAAAAAGGATGAAAGAGGTATACGGTAAGTCATAACGCGGTGCTTGTTTTTTCGCTTCAGTGAGACAGATAATAATTTCACCATGTTTTTTTCCAACGGAATAAGAAAGAACATTAGGGATATAAGTTTTATCTCGAAGTACTCTGTTTAACTTGCGTGCCGTCACTTCACCGACAAAGGCAAGGGAAATTTCCCAGCCAGGGACGATAGCTTGTGCCACTTCATTATAGTTTAAACGCGGCGTAGAGCGCCGCGTGCGATTGCATATGGAGACTAGAGCGTTCATGCAGATCTATCGTCTTCGTCCGCGAGAACCACGACGAGCAGCTGGGTCAATTTTTCCGAGCTTTACGAGTTCATTGTAAGCATCTCGACGGGTTTTTGAAACAAGAGCACGCTTATGCTCAATATTTTTTGAAGTGTTGCGTTTCCAGTAGCGACGATTACGCATTTCGCGTACAAGGCCAAGGTCCTTTGAACGTCGAGTAAAACGTCGAACAAGCGCAGAAGAGCTCTCATTCTTCGCGCGCAGTACTTCAACTCGGGTTCCAGCCTTTATCATTGTTTCGGCACTCTATCATATTAAAGTAGTTATTGTCTACAAAATGATGTTGGAGTATTGGTGACGTTACGCCTTAATTAGACGATTGTCTTCAAACGTTCTGCAAGGCCTAGAATTGGGAGAACAGTTTCTTCTTGTGTTTGTCGATTGCGGAGAATAGCAGAACCCTCAAGCGCCTCTTTTCGTCCCATAAGAATGACATACGTAGATTTACGTTTTTCGGCTAGAAGAAGTTGTTCGGTAAGCGACTCAACACCAATATCTTGTGTAAGTGGTAAATGCATTTTCTTAAATTCCTCAGCAAGACCAATTGAAATACGTTTAGCCTCGTCGCCAATATGTACAAATGAAAATCG
>QIHK01000070.1 GCA_003230945.1 Candidatus Kaiserbacteria bacterium | reverse complement strand
TAAAATGATGTAATTCGTCTCCAACAAGAGGATTATGACTTTCTATATAATCTTCTATTTGTTTAAACGCATCTTTTTGCAATTTGGAAAAGGAGTACTCTGAGCTTTCGTTTTGTAATTGAAATACATACTTTTCTGGTGCGTACTTTGTAAGCCATGCGCGTGCATAATCTACTCGCTCTTGCAAATCTTTAGTTTCATTTTCTGTAAGAGCATCACCTTTTTCTTTCACGGCTTCGTCTACAATCGTTATGTGTGGCATCTGCGTTAGAATTGCAACTTGCGAGAACCGCATACGATAGTATCGCGCCGGCGCGTTACCTTCATATACTAATTCATAGAGTCGTGAATCGTCATCACCTTCTCCATTCCAATACTTTTCTGCTATCGTATCATACCTATCAAAAAGTATAGGAATTGTACCTCCATCTAAATCAAAGTTTATAGCACGCATCGGGCGTGTACCAAGTAGTGCAAGTCTAAATATTTTCTGAGGAAGAAGGGACGCTACTTCAGATGAAGAAGACCCCCTACCCTTAGAAGAACTCATTTTTGCTCCACCTACAAGGAAGAATTCATATGGTATGTCGTACGGTGGCTGATAATTAAAGACTTTCCGTGCGATGGTGTTTGCCACATCTCGCGCACCACCACGTGTAGAGTGGTCTTTTCCTGCCCCTTCAATGTCCACACCTACCACTACCCACTTTGCCGCCCATTCTACTTTCCACGGTAGCTGTGCTCCGCCATCAAAAGGACTTCGCGAGCCTTCGTAACCACATCCACGAGAGCCTCCAACACCTTCTTTCTCTTCACATTCGTATTGTACTTCACTACCATCCCACCCAGTTGTTTTCGTACTTAAGACATTTCCACATTTTTTGCACACCATGTGAATTGGCAACCACCCTTCAGGCTTCTCAGAACCAGACGTTTCTCTATAAATAGTTCGTATCTCTTTGGCACTATTGAGTGCTGTAACAATAACTTCGTTCATACGCCCACTTTCATATAGTTCACTTGAACGATAAAACTCTGGAGTAAAGCCTGCTTGTTTGATAACTTCAATAAATTCATTTCCATACTGCTCTGCGAAGTTTTTACTTACTCCGTCAGGAGCAGGAATATTTTTAAGAGGAACTCCAAGATATTTTTTATATACGTCTTGATCAAGATAACTTGGTATCCCATCCATTGGATCAAAGTCATTCATTTCATATAAAAATTTTGCAGTACTCTTTTCTTTCTCATTCAAAACATCCGTTACCAATCCGTGAATTGCCACACCACGCATGGACCCAATATGAACACGCCCACTTGCAGTCTTCTCATCTCGCACGATAAGAGTCTCACCACTAGCTATTTTTTGTGCAAGTTTCTCTTGTATATCTTTTACTATTTTATCTGTCCAAAACATACATGGATTGTACATTAAAACCCAACGTACGCAAAATGAAAGAAATCCAACGAAAACTTAGTCCTCCGAGGACTAAGTTTTCGGTTATGGGATAATACCCTGGATTGCTTCGTCCCTCACAATGACGACGTTTGTTTTTGTCATTGCGAGCCCATAGGCGTGGCAATCCAGGGTTTAGTCTATGAAGGTACCTCTGCAGTAAGTGGTGGATATAATTGTTATCAAACATATCCTGGATTGCTTCGTGCGCTCGCAATGACGGATGATGACGACGAACGATGAGTGACGACGAACGACGACGCGAAAACGATACGATGCGTGAATTGCTTGCATTCGCAATGACGACGATAAAATGACGGGCAAAGTCCGTCATTGCAAGAGCACAAAGCAATCCATGACTAAGCTAACGTTACATTATTCAATCTTTGTTATTTTATATTTTACCGTTCCATTTGGAGTATCAAATTCAAAAGACTCTCCTTTTTTCTTTCCCATCATAGCTGTTCCAAGTGGAGACATGTGTGATATTTTCCTCTCTCTCATATTGGCTTCTATTGAACCAACAATTTCATATTCTCTTACATCTTTTTCTCCTTGTTTGACAATGCTTACTTTCGAACCAATGTATACCTCTCCGTTCTTTGTGCCACTATCTATAACTTGCACCTGTGCCAACATTCCTTCCAATTGTTTTATACGCCCCTCAGTCGCACCTTGTAAATCTCTTGCTTCTTGGTACTCAGCATTTTCCGACAAATCTCCAAGAGAACGAGCATACTCAAGTTGTTCGGCAATCTCTCGCCGACGTGTTGTCTTCAAGAGATCTAGCTCTTTTGTTAATTCCTCAAACTTATCTTGAGTAAGGTAATTATCTTGCTCGTCTATCATAATGTCGCTCATTATACGTGTAAAAATATAAATGCAAAGTCTTTACTCATGTACGTTTTTGTTGTCAGTTTAAAAAACGTAAAATGAATAAAAGTAAGTTCACTAAAGACTATGTATCTCGTACTACAATAATAATCTACTGTGCATATTTTGGATACGTTTTAGATAACCATACAAAGAAATCTTTCATTATTGGTACAGCACCGTACCTAGTACCAGCTGGACCCTTTTCAAATACTACAGCGAATGCATACTTTGGATTATCATATGGCCAAAATCCTATTGCCCAAGAGTTCATATACTGATTCTTAATGCCAACTTGTGCAGTCCCAGTCTTTACTGCCAGTTGTATATTTGGCAAATTAACTTCCCCAGCAACTCCATCGGTAACACTCAATCGCATTCCCATTCGAGCAAATTTAAGGTCTTTATCCAGTATTCCTATCATACTCTTTTGTGGTTTCTCTCCCTTGATAATGTGAGGAGTGAGAAGCGCCCCGCCATTAGCTACTGCTGCTATATAGCGTACCACTTGAATAGGTGTTACTAAAAAACCAAATTGTCCAATCGCTGTGTGGTAGGTATCTCCGAGTCGCCATGGATTATCTTTCCCAAATACTTTTCTCTTCCACGCTGGTGACGGTACAACTCCAGAAGCTTCTGTTGCAAAATTAATCCCAGTTGGTACACCTAACCCAAAACGTGCCGCGTACTCATCAAGTCGTGAGATACCCAATCCCTCTTGTCCTCCAAAGCCTCCACCAACTGTGTAAAAATACACGTTAGATGAAACAGCAATTGCTTGCATCATGTCTACCCATCCCTGACGACGCCAATCAAGAAAGATTGAATACTTACCAGGAT
Source organism: Candidatus Kaiserbacteria bacterium (assembly GCA_003230945.1). GTDB lineage: Bacteria > Patescibacteriota > Minisyncoccia > Phycocordibacterales > Phycocordibacteraceae > C7867-001. The sequence continues at coordinate 1,034 of QIHK01000070.1, read as the reverse complement.
TATATGGATCGGGCACACGTATTTGTCCAGTAGATAAAATCTTTTTATACGGACTGATAAGGTGTTCTGCAAGTACCGCCGAAGCGACAAACGGCTTCACAATAGACCCAGGAGAATACTCTCCTAATACTGCTCGATTAAGAAAAGGTTGATTTTTATCTTTAGAATAAGCAACTATCGCTTTTTCATTTGCTCCGTCAGTCATTATTTGTGGGTTATATTCTGGATAACTTGTAATTGCGAGTAATTCTCCAGTCTTCACATTCATAATAACACTTGATGCACCTACAAACTTCGACTTACGTGCCCCGTCACGAATTGTTTTAAAAAGTTTCTCTTGTATTACACTATCAATACTCAGTGTCACATTTTTCCCATCTAAAGGTTTTTTTATTGTATTCTCTGATTGTATCTTATTAAGTGCATCAACTTCAATTATCTTACTTCCATTCGTTCCATCAAGAATAGTATTCATGCTCTTTTCTATGCCAGCGCGCCCTACATACTTCTCTCTCCACCAATTTCCTTGAGCATCCTTTTTGGGATAGTTTATAAATCCTAAAAGATGTCCAAATCCATCTTTGTTAGTATATTTGCGTTTTGCATATGTTGGATAAGCTCCTACCGAATCTTGATTATCTCCACTAACGTTCCATGCAAGTTCTATTTTATTTCTATCATAAATAATTCCTCGTTTTGCGAATATAACAGTATGTGCAAGACGATTACGTTGTGACAAAGTGGACATTTGCGAACCACGCAATATTTGTAGATTGAAAATCTGAATAAGAAAAACTGAGAAAATAATCATAGAGATAATTCCCATGACGATATAGATATGTCCGTGTATTGACTTCTCAACACGCCCCTCAAATTGGTATGTATCAAACTCTGGCAAATTGAATGCATCAAGAAGCACCTCGTCTGGATCAATACCACTGCGTATATATTTCTTTTTTCGTCTTCTTATAATCATATACAATTTATACACTCCATCGATGCCTCTCACTAGTGGCTATTGATGTACATTCTAT
>QIHK01000041.1 GCA_003230945.1 Candidatus Kaiserbacteria bacterium | reverse complement strand
TCATCAAGGAGAATCATAAGTCCTTCTTTTCCTGCATCTTCAGGTAATGCAATATTGTGCAACTCACGCAATACCGCAAAGGTATCTACAACAACATCACCCTTAGTCGGAACTCTATTGTCTATAGCACACTCATGCCAATACTTTTTTGATAACTTCCAAAAAACTTTTTCATGAATCGATGGGTATTCCTCGGTAAGATTCAAAACATCTCGACAATTCAACTTGCCCGATTTAATAATATTCTTAATCAACTGTTGTAAGTCTTCAAAAAAATAAACCGGCTTCTTGTTGAAGCGGGGAGTATGTTCTTCAATGAATACCTTAATCCGTTCCTGTGTTTCTTCCAGATTGTAGTTCTTTGCTGTCGTAGTGTGCATTAGAAACTCCTTCAGTTATCAATATATAGTGTTGTAAATGTGTGTTTAATCTGATATTATACTACTATAAATAATATGAATTGTCAAGAGATAAAATCACAGAAAATGCCTGATAAGCCTGGTGTATACCTGTTTAAGGGTCTGCGGGGGAGTATTTTATATGTGGGTAAAGCAACATCACTCACTAGCCGCGTGAAAAGCTACTGTGACAAACGTCTTGCGGATACACGTGGACCACACATCGTCTCAATGGTAGAGCAGGCAAAACGTATTGAAACTATCACAACCGATTCTGTGCTGGAGGCACTCATCTTGGAAGCGGCGCTTATTAAAAAGCATCAGCCAGTTTTCAATACAAAAGAAAAGGACAATAAAAGTTTTACATATGTTGTATTTACCAAGGAAGACTTTCCGCGTGTTCTTCCTGTGCGTGGACGAATTCTTGCAGACACAACCAAGCAACTTCCGTATAAAGTGGCAGATGTGTTTGGACCATTCCCTCAAGGGGGCGCACTAAAGGAAGCTATGAAAATAACACGTAAAATATTTCCGTGGCGGGACACCTGCAAACCAGCGCAAGGAAAACCGTGTTTCAATAAACAGATTGGTCTTTGCCCTGGAGTATGTACGGGGGAGGTGAGTAAGACCGAGTATGGAAAAATGATTCGAAAACTAAAACTTTTCTTTAGTGGAAAAAAAGATAACGTAATTGCACTGTTAGAAAAAGATATGGCGAAGGCTGTTAAAGCACTTGCGTTTGAAGAAGCAGAGCGCATCAAGAGAACAATTTTTTCACTCAACCACATACAGGATGTTTCGCTTATCAAAGATACGAGCTTGAGCGATCAACCTCGCAGTGGAAAAACACGAATAGAAGCATACGACGTTGCTCATACGAGTGGGAAGTTTATGGTGGGAGTTATGGTTGTCGTTGAAGACGGCGAGGCGAGTAAGCAGTCATACCGAAAATTTAAAATAAAAACCGTGGACGGACCAAACGACACTGCTGCGCTTACGGAAATACTAGAGCGACGACTAGAACACGCGGACTGGGAACTACCACGTATGTTTGTAGTAGATGGAAGTACGGCGCAAATTCGTGCTGCTGAAAAAGTACTTAAGGAAGCGGGAATAGAGATTCCTGTGGTTAGTGTTGTGAAGGACGAACATCACCGCCCCAAAGAAGTGAAGGGAAATCGTGCCCTTGTACGTAAGTACGAAAATGACATACTTCTTGCAAACCATGAGTCACACCGATTCGCTCTCGCGTACCATATCAAACTCCGAGACAAGGTATTGACAAAGTAGAGATTTCACTATATAAACATGGGAGTACCGATCTTAGAAACTTTGTAATAGAGGAGAAGAACAATGCTTATAAACGCAAAAGAAGAAGCACTAATGACTATCATTGAACGAATGACGGGTGAGCTGGGGCGCCGACGCAAAAATGGTGCCAGTAAGCGAATCAGTGATCTTTTTGAAGGAGCGCGGACTATTCATGCTTCGCTATTTTTTCCAACCATTAAACGCGAACAGCTACTTATGGCTATTGTTGGGCAAATGATGGATGAATATTGTCGCGAAAAAGGAGAGAACGAACAAGTTTACAATCTTCATGAAGCTGCGCTACACGTGCACAATGCAGAAAATGAACTTGAATTCAATAAAGCCCTTGGCTGGACAATTCCACCCATTACCGAAATTAGAGTCGGTACAGGAGAAGAATGATGCTTGCAAACAAGATGTGTCGTTTAAGGAAGCACTTGAGCAAGCATTTCCTCCTATTTCAGAAATAAAGGACTAACCAACAAAAACCCCACTCATTTGAGTGGGGTTTTCTTTTGCTTCATACTAGCCCAAAAGCTCTTCTACAACATCCTTCACATCGCCACCGTCAGCTTCTCCTTTTGTGTCTTTCATGATGGCGCCCATGAGTATTCCCATTTTTGATTTATCCGTAACTTCAAGCTCGGCTATTTTCGCTTCTGCAATTTTTTTAATATCATCCTTGCTCATCGTCTGCGGTAGATACTCTTCTAGCATAACCAACTCTGCACGCTCGTTATCTGCGAGCTCCTTGCGGTCACCTTTATCAAACTGCTCTGCTGCATCTTTGCGTTGCTTGGCAAGTCGCTTGATAACAGTCACCGCACCCTCGTCGTCAATTTTATCTTGTGGGGTTTTACCTGTTGCAACAAGCTCGTTTGTAAATGCTGCGAGCATTCCTCGGAGCACCATTAGTCGGGGAGCGTCTTTTGCACGCATTGCGTCTTTCATTTGTTCTCTTATTTGATCTTGTAACATATTATTTAATGATTAGTGACTATTATTGTAGCATATTCCCAAAAACGTGTGATTTTTGTATTTCTTGCGCCAGACCAAAGTACCGTGGTATAATGTTTCTAATGGCACAATCAGTATTCTTCAGTAATTTTCTCGAGCAAAAAAAGACGGTGGAAACTCTCACCAAGGAAAGTCGTGCGGATATCGACTTTTACATCTTTTTGGCTGGGTCCGGTATTATTACCACTCTCGGACTGCTCATCAATAGCGCCGTCGTTGTGATTGGAGGTATGCTTGTTGCACCTCTCTTGTTTCCTATCATGAGTTTAGGAATGGGAATAGTAACCTCCAGCAAAGAAGCGATTAGTCGTTCTATTAGCACAATAGGGAAGTCGGTCCTCTTGGTGTTTGTTATCTCTTTCTCTATCGCATTTTTGATGAATGCACAGACATCGACTCCTGTTATCGAGCTTGCAAGTACTGCATCACTTGAACACTTTATCATCGCATTCATATCTGGTATTGTCGCTGCATTTGCGTGGGTTCGCCAAAACACCAATGCATCACTCCCAGGAATCGCTGTTTCCGTTTCCCTCATTCCACCGCTTTCGTCATTTGCTATTGGTGTTTCTCTTTTGGACAAAGGCATTGCGTCTGGCTCGCTCATGCTCTTTATTATTAACCTCATCGGTATTGCAATCGCAGGACTCCTCGTATTTTCACTATTTGGGTTCTCTAATATGCAAAAGGTTCAGGAACACGTTATTCGTGAGGAAAAGAAAGAAAACGGTAAAGCCAAGAGAAATAAGGTTAAAAAGGAAGAAAAGATAGAAGAAGACTCAAATTCTGAAGAAGCGACGGTTGTAGAGAAAATACCCGAAAACACCCCATTGCCGTAATCACAGCGCTTTCCATACATACTACTTGACACTTTGTAAAGAAGGTGATACAATACACGCAGAAAGAAACAACTGCACTTTAATACTTTTGCCACCAAGGAGGCACACAATGGAAAATACAAACGCATCGCGGACATACATAAAACGAGTTGAAGACTTGTTCAATAGAACAAGAGACGCAATGACTACTCTTCATTACCAACTGCGTAAGAAGACTGAAGAAAATGAGCACTTGAAAAAAGAGCTCGATGCTGCACGTCATCTTTCCAACCTCGACCCGTTCACTGGCGTCTTTCACAAGGTTGCCATCGAAGAACGTGCAAAGGTTTTGTTTGGCTTGTTCAAACGCAATCTGTCGAAGCCCCTTGCTGGTATTTACTTGGACATTGATGAGTTCAAACAGGTAAATGACACATACGGGCACGAAGCTGGCGACCATGTTATCCAAGACGTCGTGAAGAAAATTCAAGACTGCGTACGGGAAACAGATATGGTCGGTCGAGTTGGAGGAGATGAGTTTTTGCTCTTACTTCCTGGCTCGAATGAAGAAGGCGCCATGAAGGTTGCTGAGAAAATTACAGAGATGCTCGCATCAACCCCCATTTCTTTGGGAACTGATGATGGCAAAACAATCACTGTAGCAATCTCTATGGGTATCATCGAAGCAACGAGTGAAATGGAGGACGCTTCTGACTTTTTAAACACGCTGGATCAGCATATGTTTGAGAATAAGCGAAATAAAAAGGAAGCAGCGTAAGCTAAACCACAAAAGCGGTATCAATTGATACCGCTTTTTTCTATGATTTTTTATTTAATTGTTTGTATAGGCTGTGTTATTATATAGATACTAATCTAATTCCATATGTCACAATA
>QIHK01000039.1 GCA_003230945.1 Candidatus Kaiserbacteria bacterium | reverse complement strand
AAAGCAAAAGTTGATACGAATGGTTATTTTGATATCACCCGCCCAGACGGGAAGATTGATCCGTCAGGTATTGTAAAAGGGTGGGCGATTAAAAATGCTGTTGCGCGCTTGCGCGCGTCAGGCTTCAAACACTATTTCGTAAACGCAGGTGGTGACATTGCATCAGAAGGAAAAAATGTATTAGGCGAACATTGGAGTGTTGGTATAGAAAATCCTTTCAATCGCAAGGAAATAGTAAAGATAATATTTCCACGGGGAAAAGGAGTAGCGACATCTGGTTCTTATATTCGTGGCGATCATATCTACAATCCGCACACTCCAAAAGAAATAGTGCGTGATATTGTGAGCATAACCATTGTTGGCCCTGAAATATTTGAGGCTGATGTGTATGCAACTGCTGCTTTTGCGATGGGGCGCTCAGGCATTTCTTTTATTGAATCTCAATCTGGTTTCGAAGGATATATGATTGCTACGGATGGTGTCGCAACGATGACAAGTCATTTTTCAGATTTTACTCAGCCATTATAAATATATGTTTACTTTTATACGAGCACTTATAAATCGCACCACCATGTATCGACTGGTGCTCTACTATCTTCTTGTCCTCTTTGTTGTGGCACTTGTTGCAAGCGCCGCCAGTGTGCTTCCTTTTACTCCCGTAGCACTCCTTTGGTCATTCTTAGTATTTAGTATTGTCGCATGGCTTGCTAATGAGCTCATTGCTTGGTTTTTTGGCGCTATAACGAATACTGAATCTTTTTTTATTACAGCACTCATTCTTGTTCTTATTGTTCCTCCCGTTACCTTCTCGAATACTATCGGTACATTTGATATCGCTCTTATCTCTCTTTTTGCAGTCGTTTCTAAGTTTATTTTTACTTTTGGCAAAAAACATATTTTTAATCCTGCCGCCGTTGCAGTAGTGCTCTCCTCACTTCTCCTTGGTGTCTCTGCGACATGGTGGGTCGGTGGCAATGTGTACCTACTCCCATTTGTCGTCATTGGTGGTCTTATTGTTGTCTATAAAATTCGACGTTTTGACGTCATTTTAGCTTTTTTCGGAATTGCACTTACGACTATTGCATTTACCGCGCTCAATCCAACTTACACACTTTTTGAAACACTTTTACGTTCTTCAATTTTCTTCCTTGCGTTTGCGATGCTTACTGAACCGCTCACCATGCCACCCACACGCACCCTTCGCATTGTGTACGGTGGTATTGTCGGTTTTCTTTTTGCCCCTGCAATACATTTCGGTTCGTTCTACTTGACTCCAGAGATAGGTTTGATCATCGGAAATCTATTCTCGTATGTCGTAAGTCCAAAAGGGCACCACTTATTTACTCTCATCGCGCGCAAGAGACTTGCGCGCGGCATTTATGAATTTGTATTTCGTCCGGATCGCCCGTTTCATCATCTCTCAGGTCAGTATCTTGAGTGGACACTCTCTGCAGTACCATTTGACAGTCGGGGGAACAGACGATTTTTCACTATTTCTTCAGCACCAGAAGATAAACACGTGACACTCGGAGTTCGTTTTTATGATGAACCAAGCGGTTTCAAACGTACTCTCGCTGGCTTACCAATGGGTGGTGTTATATCGGTAAATTCTCTTGGTGGTGACTTCACTCTACCGAAAAATAAAAAACGTAAAGTTGCTTTTATTGCTGGGGGCATCGGCGTTACACCGTTTGCAAGCATGGCGCGTCATATGGTTCGTACGAGTGACGCGCGCGACGCGGTTTTACTGTACTCAAGCAAAACAGCAGAAGAGGTTGCGTATCAAGGAGATTTTTCTGAAGCATCACGACACGGTCTTCGTACGGTTTTCATTCTTTCCAATGAAAAACCTCTTTTGCCTGGTGTGTTATATGGATTTATAGATGCGTCACTCATTGCGAAAGAGATTCCCGACTATGCTGAACGCCTTTTCTATGTTTCTGGTCCACCGCAAATGGTCAATGTCATAAAAGCACATCTAAAGATGCTCGGTATTTCGCGTTTCTCTATAAAAACCGATTATTTCCCCGGCCTTGCTTAATTTTTGATATATACCTTAAGTAGTGAGTACTTATTTTTTTCTTGCGTACACACCTCTTAAAGAGGTTGCGGACATATGAATTTATTTTTTGAGAAAACCTTGAATTAGATTTATGGCTTATTTCGTAGTAGTATCATTATTATGAGTTCGACTGAGCGACCGAAATTTCTCCGAACCGAAAAAGAAGTAGCACAACTCCGGGATTTGCATCCGGAACTGATTGAAGTCGATGCCTTTTCTCGTCAATTGAAAGAACTCTTTTTTATTGAAAATAATTCTTTTATTGGCACACCCAAGAAAGAAGCTTTTTCTACCCCTGATTTTAAGGAATTTTTGTCTTCAAAGGAAGATAAGTTTGTGCAGGTGTACTTTCCATGGCTGAATACCCTCGTAAAAACAGTCGATGCAGACGACTACTTCAAACTTAAAACGAATCGTAATCAAGACCTCATCACGGCAAAAGAACAATTAGTATTGCGTGATTATAAAGTTGCCGCTCTTGGTATGAGTGTTGGCTCAAATGTCGCTTTTGTACTTACCCAAGCAGGTATTAGTAACGAAATCATTCTTGCAGATTTTGATGAACTCGATACGACGAATCTCAATCGTATTCTTGCCGGAGTGCATGAGGTTGGTACAAATAAGACTATCGTCGCTGCACACCATATCTATGAAGATAATCCTTTTGCACAGGTCACGTTGCTTCAGGAAGGTATAAACGAAAAGAACCTTGAAGAACTTATTAAAGAAGGGAAGATAGATTGTATTCTAGAAGAAATTGATGATATGCCGTTTAAAATTCATGCGCGACTCATCGCCATGAAATATAAGATTCCAGTGGTTATGGTGACCGATAATGGTGATGGTGTGGTGCTTCACATTGAACGTTACGATCTCGGTCACGATAAAATTTGGGGTAAGCCACACTCATATTACGAAAAAAAGCTTGCAGGTGGCCCCATGACGAAAGAAAAAGCAGGCGAGATCATCATGAACGATATTGTTGGTGGGGTACACCGCGTAGATCCGTGTATGTTGGCGAGCGTAAAACGGGTGATTGCAAGGGAACTTGTTTCTTGGAGCCAGCTTGGAAGTTCTGCAATTCTTGGTGCGGTTATTGTGACGTATGCTATAAAAGAAATAGCACTCGGCAAAGGTACGAAGAAAGATATTCGTACGTGGATAAGTCCGGAGCAGGTTGAAAAAGGTAATCACTCTACATCATGAACATGTTTAAATTTTTTAATAACAATCGCACCAGTTCTATTGGTGACATAAGTACGGTATCCAAGCTTCCGGAATTTGATAATCATGCACTCATTTCATATGGTGAGGATGCGGCATCTGGCTTGCGTACAATCATTGCTGTGCACCGTGCTAATCCAACGGTCCCTTCTTTTGGTGCAACTCGTTTTTGGCACTATGCGTCTGATATTGATGGAGTGAAAGATGCCCTTCGTCTCTCTCGACTCATGTCTTATAAGGCAGCTCTTGCTGGTCTTAACTGTGGCGGTGCTAAGGGAGTTATTCTAGCTCCGAAGAATGTATTAGATGATTCTGCACGAACGAAGGTTATTGAGGCGTACGCTTCAAGAGTAAACATTCTCGGTGGTCGTTTTGTGACTGGTACTGATGTCGGTATTCGACAGTCAGAGCTAGATACAATGAGGCTTGCTTGCCGTCACATCATTGGTTTTAATGATAATTCGACTGAGTTTACTTCTATCGGTGTTTTTGAGAGTGTAAAAGCATCACTGCAAGAGATTTTCGGTTCATCAGATATTAAAGGGCATTCGTTCGCTATTCAAGGGCTTGGGAAAATAGGAGGGGGACTTTTGAATCTTTTATATGGACCAGCAGGAAAATCAGCAAAGATATACGTATCTGATATTGATTCAGCGCAACTTGAAAAAATTAAAATAAAGTATCCGCGTGTGGTTCCTGTCGCTCCAAAGGAAATCGATGTGCAAGAAGTAGATGTGTTTGCTCCTTGTGCACTTTCTGGAGCAATCAATGCGAAGAGCATTAATCGCATTAAGGCGAAAATCATCTGTGGCGGTGCAAATAATCAACTTTCTGATGAAGTTTCTGGTGATGCACTTCATGCGCGTAAAATCCTCTATGTGCCTGATTATGTAGTAAATGCAGGTGGGCTCATTGCCGTTTTTGACGAATACCAAAATCCTTCTTATGACCGTGCACGTGTTGCGCAAGCGGTACAACATATTCCAGAAACGCTCCGTAAAATATTTGCAGAAAGTCGTGCGTCAGATACTCCACCAAACCGTGTTGCAAACTCTCTAGCCGAAAAAATATTCAACGGATATATACAAAAAGTATGAAATTACTTTCCCGAGATATTCGTTCGCTTGAGATGCCAACGATTTTCGGGAATATTAAGCATTTTGAGGATGCACTTAGAGAAGATACTCCGAATAGTTGGGAAAAGTGTGGCGAGAGACAAGTACTTAAACTTTTTCATGCTATGGCTGAGTATGTACCAGCATATAAAAAGTTTCTTAAACAGAGTAAAATTAATCCGAGCAGTGTTCACTCTATAGACGATTTTAAGAAACTCCCGCTCATCGATAAAGATAATTATTTACGAGCATATCCACTAAAAGAACTTTGTTGGCATGGTGAACTCTCTGAGCGTGCTTGGACGGTTTGTACGACTTCTGGGTCAACTGGCGAACCATTCTATTTTCCACATGGCGTTATGCAGGATGCACAGTATGCACTTCTCGCTGAGCTATATCTGCGCACAAACTTTCAAATACATAAAAAACGTACACTCTATATAAATGGATTTCCAATGGGTGCGTGGATTGG
>QIHK01000005.1 GCA_003230945.1 Candidatus Kaiserbacteria bacterium | reverse complement strand
TTTACTTCAAAGTAAGCGCCACACGGTCCGACAACGCTTTAAGAGCATTTTTAAGTAACGTCTTCGTTGATTCATCAGCAATAGCTCCTACTTCATCAAAGATTTTTTGAGCAGGACCGAGATAAAGCTCCGGTTGGCCGATCAGAAATGTATCAAGAGTAACCATAATCTGTCGCAGGTGACTCTGCGCAACCGCAGTACCAATATTTCCTATTGAAACTCCAGAAATAAGGACTGCCTTTTTTGCAAAAGAATTTTTTCCATAAGGGCGACTCGCCCAGTCGATAGCATTCTTCAAGACGCCTGGAATCGAACGGTTATATTCCGGTGTTGCTATAATGACACCATCAGCAGTAGCAATCGCCTCTTTGAAAGAGAGCACCGCGTCAGGCACTGAAGCCTCGAGATCTTCATTAAAGAATGGTAATGCATCTATGGGTGTAATTTCGATTTGCATATCTGCCGGCGCAATCGCCCGGAAAGCACGCAGAAGTGCTGTATTGAATGAATCTTTTCGTAAACTTCCTGAAATAGCAATGATATTCATATTTGATACTTTAATAGTAAAGGCAACTTCTTAAAGCCTACCGCACCCAAGGAAGCACAGTAGATGGGGATAACGAAATTTATCGAATAGACTCTTTCCAACGTTCATAAAGCGCACTAGTCGCAAATAAATCACCCGCATTGTAGTGGGCAATATCGAGATATTTCTTCTCTTTATACAACGTAGCTACGTCATCACCTGTGATACCACCTACTTTAGGACTTTCAATATCAAGTGCCCGACAAAAAAGATGTAGAGACTTCTTAAAACGTGCGGCTCCATAAAAAGATAGTTGATCCATGAGATCAATATGAAGACACCCGCGTTGCATTGAAAGATACCGATTAGAGAGTAAGTCTTTAGTCGGCTTCAAGCCATGCACCATCGAGCGAATGGCGAGAAATGGTGCATCAAATCCACGTCCATTGAATGAAATAAATTCATGCACCGTATCAGCGACCTGCCAAAATTGTTCGAGCATTTTCTTCTCATTCATTGGTTTATACTTGATATTATTTTTCTCGAACTCTTTAATTTTTGTATGTGGCGCAGAAAAATATACGGCACCTTTTTTTCTTTCAGTATCAAAAACACCGATAGCGACAATAAAACCAGTAAGAGGAGATAAACCGAGACCCGCACGCAATTCTTTCATTTCATATTCATACTCACGGGTATCCTTAGAAGATTCTTTTATGAACCATGAGAGATTTTCTTGAGTTACCGCATCAAACGACTGCCATTCTTCTCCTACTGTTTCAATATCAAATACGAGAGCCATAATCAAAGTATACTCCAGACGTATACCTATATAAGAGAAAATATTTTAAAAATGTTCTCGCCAGGTGCTAATTTTTAAGCTAGATTTTAAGTATGGACTCGTCACTAAAACGTATACTTGCTGCATTCATACTAATGGGTGCAGCGGTAACTGGCGGTTATCTTGCTGGAAGCGATACTGCTTCAGCTAATAGCTCCGGTAATACTAAAACAATTACGGCCCCTCCAGCGAATTCTATTCGTATACTTTATAGTCTCGATCAAAAAAATAATGACAAAGAACTTATTGCACTCATAGATGCAGCGAAAACACATATCTATTTCGCTATATATGAATTTACTCTTAGAGATGTCGCTGACGCACTTGTGCGAGCCAAAGAACGTGGAGTTGAGGTACGTGGACTAGTCGACGCTGGTGAGAGTGCTAATTCTTATGATGCGCCAATCATTTCTGAACTTACAAACGCACATATTCCAATTGAAACTGAGAAACATGCCGACGGAAATGGCATTATGCACATAAAAGCACTTGTCACTGATACCTCCTATGCCATAGGAAGTTTCAACTGGACAAATTCTGCAACGAGAGAAAATGATGAAATTCTTGAAATAGGAACTAATCCAGTAGTAGTACGAACGTATGAGACACTCCTGTTACGACTTCTACATACATATAAAAGAAGTACGGCCGCTAACGCGGCCGTACCTTTTTCAAATCTCCCTATACAGGAGAAAAAGATATACGCTTTTACAGAAGCTCAAAATCATGTTGGTGAGCATGCGCGCGTGTACGGTACTCTCATCGAGGCTTATACCTCTCCCAGTGGCACAGTCTTTCTTGATTTCTGTGTACGTTATAAATCTTGTCCATTTTCAGGAATTATTTTTGCGGGTGATGTAGCAAAATTTGGCAATCTTTCTCGTTATACTGGCAAAAAGATTATTCTCACTGGCACTATTTCTTCTTATCAAGGTCGTGCGGAAATGAAACTCACCGATTCACAGCAACTCAAATAATAATATTTAAGATTATCTAATAAAATAGACTGCTGAATTATCAGTGAAATAACATAAAAAAATACGATATCTATTGCGTATATATCCATTTTCATGCTATAGTTTCTTCACCAACTTCAAGTGATAACTAACCGACTTCTTATTAATAATGAAATTCGTGCAAAGGAATTGCGCGTTATAGGTAGCGAGGGTGAAAACCTTGGTGTTCTTTCATTTTCTGATGCTTTGGCTGCTGCTGAAGCTGTTTCTCTTGATCTTATTGAGATATCGCCCAAAGCCACACCGCCCGTTGCGAGAATTACTGATTATGGTAAATTCGAGTACGAGCGTAGTAAAAAGGAGAAATCCATAAAAGCTAAGGCTAAGGTTTCAGAAACAAAAGAAGTCCAGATTAAAGTTGGTACCGGCGAGCATGATATGATGCTCAAGGCTAAAAGAGCCGTAGAATGGCTCTCTGAAGGGCATCGAGTCCGTGTTGAGCTATTCCTCAAAGGACGCTATAAAGGTATGGATGAGGCGTTTCTCAAAGGGCGTCTTAGAAAATTCTTAGATCGTATCCCATACGCATTTAAAATGGCAGAGCCAATAACACGTAATTCAAAAGGATTCGCTGGAGTCATTGAACGTGATCTCGTCGCACAACAAAAACGTGAGAAAGAGGCTCAATCTGCTACAGCTTCGAATGCAACAAGCAAATAATATTTATGAAAACAAATAAATCGTATAGCAAGAGAATTCGTGTTACCCGCAATGGGAAACTTGTGGCACGTATGCCCGGTCAAAATCACTTTAATGCTAAACAAAGTGGTACAAAGCGTAGCAGAAAACGTAGGGCAAATATCATCACTCTTACTAAAAGCATCCGACGACGTTTTCTCCCAAAAACTGGGGCTTAATTGTTTACATTCTTTATTAAGAATTACTATCTACTAACTTTTATACTATGTCACGAGTCAAAGGAGGAATAAGTGCACACAAACGTCGCACAAACATACTAAAAAGAGCAAAAGGCTTTCGCCATGGTCGCTCCACAAAACTTCGTCAAGCACATGAGGGACTCATGCGAGCAGGACGTAATTCTTTTGCACACCGCAGAGACAAAAAAAATGTATTCCGTCAGCTTTGGATAGTACGTCTTAATGCTGCTCTGCGTGAGAATGGGCAAAAGTCATATTCAACTTTTATCGCTAAACTTAAAAAACAGAATATTGAGCTTGATCGAAAGGTCCTCGCTGAATTTGCTGCATCTCATCCGGAAACGTTTACACGTGTTGTAGAGAAAATAGGCTAAATACATATACATTCTTAAATAAAAAAATACCCTGTACAGGGTATTTTTTTATTTAAGAAACTTTTCGAACCCGTATTCTTGTAATCTCCCACGTTTCATTTATTTCAGGAATGATGGTGTGCGCCCCAAGATAATCGTGAATACGTTGAGCAAGGAAACGTTCGCTTGATGGTTCTCCAAGAGCAACAAAAATAGATTTAATACGTTTCTCAGATAAAGAAGCTTCGGCAAATTTTAGGAGTTCATCGCGGTCGGCATGTGCTGACCATCCTTCGAGTATTTCGACTTTCCCTCGTATTGCTACCTCACGACCGCCAAGGCGTACTTTTTTGATTCCTTCTGCCATACGTCGCCCAGGAGAGCCTGGCGCTTGATACCCCACTATGATAAGTGTCGATTTCGGATCAGGAAGATATTTTGCCTCCCATTTACCAATACGACCTCCATGACTCATACCAGCTCCAGCAATAATGATCTTTTGCTCACGCACCATCTCAATATCTTCGGAATCATTTCGAGAAAGTGTCTTGGTGAGAAATGGAAATTCAAATAAACTTCCTTCACGTTTCATCTCATCCTTTGCCTCTTTCTTGAAATATTTGCTCCCCCATTTCTCGTAGACCGCTGTGACATGTATAGCGAGAGGCGAGTCAAGAAAAACTGGAATTTTCGGTAAATCACCAGCCTCAAAAAAGTTTGAGAGCTCATAAAGCATCAACTGTGTACGTTCCATTGAAAAGGCGGGAATAAGTATATTTCCACCTCGTGCTATAGCTCGTTTAAAAGTCTCTTTGAGACGCTCTACGCGGTCTTCTCGCGTAGGGTGAAGACGATCTCCATACACGCTCTCCATGAGGAGAGCGTCTGCGTCTGGTATTGGCTCCCAATCAGGCAAGAGTGGTGAAGGGGCATTACCAATATCACCCGTAAAAGCTACGCTCGTGCCATCAGCTTCTCTAATGCGTGCACTTGCTGAACCAAGAATATGCCCCGTATTACGGAGATAACAAGTTATACCTGGGGCTACCTCTTGTTCTACGTGATAATCAAGAGTTTCAATGAGAGAGAAAGTAAGTTCAACATCTTGTTTGCTATAGAGAGGTGGCTTACCTCGACGCTTTGCATCCCTTCCTAAAATACCAACTGAGTCGCTTAGAATAAGTTCAGCAAGATCTTTTGTTGGTGGGGTCATATAAATCTTTCCACGGAAACCATCTTTCACAAGTTTAGGAATACGTCCGACATGATCGAGATGTGCATGAGTGAGTATAAGAGCATCAATCGTCTTCACCTCATACTGAAATGGCCCATACACACATTCCTGACAAAAATCGGCACCTTGTTCTAT
>QIHK01000031.1 GCA_003230945.1 Candidatus Kaiserbacteria bacterium | reverse complement strand
CTCCAAGGAGCCTTGTGACTGACATCAGTGGCACCGAAAAGATTGAGAAAAACTTATCAATCTTTTCGAATGTATGTGCAGGATTCGTTTTGTATGGATCACAATGTAAACACCACTCAGTAGTATTCATCGTTTCTCAGTTTACCTGGCTCGAGAAGTATCACCAAACAGTGGGAAATATGGTCAATCACTGTTTCGTCAGGAGAGACTTGTGGTGCGACCACATGAGTACCAATCCGATTCTGGTTCTCGGCTCCAGTAATGCGTACTTGAGTGAGATTTGCTACAGTATTCGAGTTATGTTTTTGCCGGAGTAGCTCAGTTGGTAGAGCAATCGCTTCGTAAGTGATAGGTCATCGGTCCGAATCCGATCTCCGGCTCCAAAGAAAGAAGCCGATTCCGCGAAGCGGAATCGGCTTCTTTCGTTTATACTCGAATATAATGAGCGATACACCGAGACAACAGAGACTCAAGGAGCTGGAAGCGATGATGGCATCATCTGAGTTTTGGATAGACAAAGTACAGGCACAAGCATATGTTGCTGAATACCAGGCCCTTAAAGAGGGGAGTGATGGTGATCCACACGACCGAGGTAATGCAACACTTGCCATTCTTGCAGGAGCTGGAGGTGATGATGCTGAAGATTTTGCCTACATGCTCCGTCGCATGTATGAAGGATATGCGACTGAGAAAGGGTGGGGAGTGCGAGAACTTCACGCCAATATGAATGCTAAAGGTGGGTATCGTAATGTTCTTCTTGAAATAACTGGTTCAGGCGTTTATGGCCGTCTTAAACACGAAGCGGGTGTCCATCGCCTTGTGCGCCAGTCGCCCTTTAATGCAAACGCAAAACGGCAAACATCTTTTGCTCTTGTGGAGGTACTTCCTGCGCGCGTAGCGCAGGATAAGGTGGAACTGAAGCCAGAAGATCTTGAGATACAATTTGCTCGCGCTGGTGGTGCGGGTGGACAGAATGTAAACAAGCGCGAGACCGCCGTACGTATTCGTCACATTCCCACCAATATTTCTGCTCATGTCTCAAGTGAACGCAGTCAATTGGCAAATCGTGAGAAAGCTTTAGAACTTATAAAAGTAAAGATTTTTGCAAAAGAAAAAGCAGAGCGTGAAGTCACTGCCAAGGGATATTCCGTCGCAGCGACAACGGCAAACGAATGGGGGAGTCAGATACGCTCTTATGTCCTTCATCCATATAAAATGGTTAAAGATCATCGTAGCGGATATGAGTCTAGTAACCCAGAAAAGGTCTTAGGAGGTGATTTAGACGGTTTTATAGATGCAGAAATTGATATGAATAAGTAAAGAATCTTTCCACTTAGATGGGTTCTTTACTGTCCTGACACGAGTAGGGTACAATAGGTCGGTCAATGATTTATTTCGACAAAGTAACGAAGAAGTATGGAGACATGGCGGCACTCAAAGAAGTCACCCTCTCTGTCGCCCCTAAAGAATTTGTTTCGATTGTCGGACACTCAGGTGCAGGAAAGACCACTCTCCTCAAACTTCTTCTTGCCGAGGAACGCCCAAGTGAAGGTTCTATATTCTTCGAATCAATTGATATAAATGATCTTCCTTCTTCTTCCCTTTATCACTATCGTCGCAAGATAGGAATGGTTTTCCAAGATTTTCGTCTTATTCCAAATAAGACTGCCTATGAGAATATTGCTTTCGCTATGGAAGCAGCAGGCCGTTCAGATCATGAAATTGCTTCAGATGTTCCATATATCCTTGAACTCGTAAATCTATCTGATAAGGCTTCCCATTTCCCAGATCAACTCTCCGGTGGTGAAAAACAACGTACTGCTATTGGTCGTGCCATTATAAATCAGCCAGAACTCATTGTTGCAGATGAACCGACGGGCAATCTGGATCCTATTAATACATTTGAGATTGTTGAGATTTTAAAGAAAATTAACGAGCTCGGTACTACAATTGTGATAACAACACATAATAAAGGCGTCATTGATGCCATCGGTCGTCGTGTTGTTACTATTGATTGTGGCAAAATTGTAAGAGATGATTCGGAAGGTAAATATATTCTTTAATACTGCATATATTATTATGAAATGGACAACAATTAAACGAGTACTTACGAGCGGTTCAAAAAGTTTTATACGTGGAGGTGCCGTATCAGCTGCCACGGTACTCATCATGACTGTGACACTTACTATAATTAGTGCACTTATTTTCCTCTCCGCACTTCTTTCTTTTACACTCACCTCTATCAAAGAAAAAGTAGATGTTTCAGTATATTTTGTCACCACTGCTAGTGAACAAGATATTCTTGCCGTAAAAGACACAATTCAGAAACTACCTCAGGTCGTGAGTGTGTCATACACATCAGCCGATGCAGCCCTTGTCGCTTTCCGTGCACGTCACGCTACCGATCAGCTAACTCTTCAGGCACTTAACGAGCTCGGCGGAAACCCTCTTGATGCTTCACTTGAAGTACTTGCAAAAGATCCATCTGAGTATGCGAGTATTGTGAATTTTCTCGAGGCTTCACCGGCACTTTCCTCAAGTGGTACCTCCATAATTGATCGTATTAACTATGCACAAAATAAAGATGTTATTAACCGTCTTTCGCTCGCCATTAACGCGACACGTGATGTGGGATTTGCGGTCGTGCTCCTTTTCGCCATAGCTTCTATACTTATAGCTTTTGCAACTATTCGTCTTGCCATTTATACGTCTAAGGACGAGATAGCCGTTATGAGGCTTGTAGGTGCGAGTAACGCGTATATCCAAGGGCCCTTCATTGTTGACGGTGTAATCACCGGCATTACGGCGGCGTTTATCGTGTTACTCCTCTTATGGCCTACTGTGTGGTATGCCGGTATGAAAACAGCGTCTTGGTTCGGTGGATTTAATATTTCCAGTTACTATGCTTCACACTTTACTTATATTTTCCTCATTCTTATGACTTCAGGTATTGTACTTGGTTCGCTTGCGTCAGTATTTGCTATTCGTCGGTATTTGAAAGCGTAGCTATGCCTATTATATACTCATCACTTACTATAAAATTTCTATGAAGAACAAAGAACATAAATATATATTTGTACTTGGTGGAGTAATGAGTGGTGTCGGAAAGGGCGTCGTCACAAGTTCTATAGGTCTCCTTCTTCAGCAAAAAGGGTATCCAGTGAATCTTGTAAAAGTTGACCCGTATCTAAATGTGGATGCAGGTACCATGAATCCAACTGAACACGGGGAAGTTTTTGTGCTCAGAAGTGGTCTTGAGACAGATCAGGACATGGGGAATTATGAACGTTTTCTTGGACGTGATCTCACCAATGAAGATTATATGACCAGTGGCATGGTGTATCAGTCGGTCATCGCTCGTGAACGTTCTCTCGAGTATGGCGGTAAGTGTGTTGAGGCGATTCCACACGTACGTGATGAAATTCTCTCGCGTTTTGTAGCGGCCGCTACCTATAACGGTAGTTTTATTTCAGTTATTGAGATAGGAGGTACGGTTGGTGATTTCCAAAATGAACTGTTTATTGAAGCAGCGCGCGTCATCAAGATGGAACATCCGGACAATGTACTTTTTGTTATGGTTTCGTATCTACCTATGCCAGGCACGCTTGGAGAAATGAAGACTAAACCTACTCAGACCGCAGTACGTGATCTGAATTCGTATGGTGTCCAACCAGATTTTATTATCGCTCGTTCTAAAGAAGCTCTTGATGAAAAACGTAAAGAGAAACTTTCGGTTTCTTGTAGCGTAAATAAAGATCGTGTTATTTCAGCTCCAGATATAAAAAGTATTTACGAAGCGCCACTTAATTTTGAAAGAGATGGACTCAGTGATCAACTTCTCGAGGCGTTGAAACTTCCAGAAAAACGTCATGCGTCGCTCAGTGCATGGGGTCGTTTTGCAAAAGCTGTTTCGAATGAAAAAGCTCCAGAAGTATCAATTGCTATCGTAGGAAAATATTTTGATACGGGTGATTTTGTGCTTTCCGATGCGTATCTTTCTGTTATTGAATCTATAAAGTTTTCAGCAGCAAAACTTGGCAAGCGGGCGAAGATTTCCTGGGTTAATTCAAAACATTTCGAAAAAGGAAAATCTACTGCCTCACTTTCAAAGTTTGATGGTGTCATTGTTCCTGGGGGCTTCGGTGAAGCTGGTATTGAAGGAAAAATTAAGGCTATCAAGTTTGTGCGTGAGCATAAAATTCCTTATTTAGGTATTTGTTACGGTATGCAACTTATGGTTATCGAATATGCCCGCCACGTACTCGGTTTAAAGGATGCCAATACAGCAGAAATTAAAAAGACAGCAAAACACCTTATTGTCGATGTCATGCTTGAGCAAAAACAACATCTCATTGAGGCAAAGTATGGCGGTACTATGCGTCTTGGTGTGTACCCAGCTTATCTTAAGAAAGGCACAATGGCTCGAAAGGCATACAAAAAAGAGATTATTGAGGAACGCCATCGCCATCGTTATGAAATTAATCCTGCTTATGTGAAAAAAATTGAAGATGCTGGACTTATTTTCTCAGGTACTTCGCCAGATGGTGTTCTTATGGAAATTGCAGAGCTCAAAAAATCAGATCATCCTTTCATGATTGGTACTCAGTTTCATCCGGAACTTCAAGCACGTCCACTTGCTCCGCACCCACTTTTCACTGAATTTATTAAAGCTGCTACGGTACGTAAAGGAAAGAAACATTAACTATTACACTTTTCGTGCAGTTGAATTACTGCCTTTTTTCGCGTATTGTCTTCGTATTGTGCCGTTCTTATGGTACAAGATTGCGGGATCGTCTAATGGTAGGACACATGCCTCTGGAGCATGTTATCTAGGTTCGAGTCCTAGTCCCGCAGCTACTTTGAGCTAGCCTATAAAGAATATAGTGATCTCGAATGTTCAGAGAACGTTGTAGACAATTTACTATATAAATATAGTGATTACGATAGAATAAAACTATGATGAAGAATAGAAATAATAAAGAATCGAGGACTATTAGAGAACAAGAAAAAGTTGATTTTGTTCCTTGCCAGAATTTCAACAAAAGACTAACATTACTCTCGTCGTCAGGACACCCATTATCCATACCCTT
>QIHK01000068.1 GCA_003230945.1 Candidatus Kaiserbacteria bacterium | reverse complement strand
GTAGTGGCTGTGGGTGTGGAGATGTATGAAGGGTGATTTCATAGAAAGACTTAATTCTTTTACTTAAGTCTAAGTATATCAACGACAAACATAAAACCGAAATGTTTCTATGGCTGTGCTAAGATATAAGTGACTAGTCAACTCTATGAAGAAATCGATAACTCACACAGCAGGAATAGATGAGGCAGGGCGGGGACCTTTGGCAGGTCCTGTGGCGGTGGGCGCAGTCGTATTTGCACACAAGCACCGCGCATTGTTCAATCCAAGCAACTTTCTGCAGAAGGTAGGGAAGAGTGGTTCAAGATTTTGAAACAAGCGCGTAAAGATGGCTGGATTCGTTTTTCAGTTTCACTCGTCGGCGCTTCACACATCGACAAGAAAGGAATTGTTCCCGCGATACGTCTCGGGTTGCAGAGGTCACTTTCACACCTCAAGTGCTCACGAAAAAATACACACGTACTTTTGGATGGGGGACTTCGTGCACCTGCTCCGTATGGTTTCCAGAGCACTATTATAAAGGGAGATGAAAAGGAGGCGACTATCGCTCTTGCTTCTATCGCCGCAAAAGTAACGCGCGACAGAATGATGATGCGAGGGGATAAGGAGCACTCTGAATATGGTTTCGCTTCTCACAAAGGGTACGGCACAAAAAAACATTACGAGGCGATACACAAGCATGGCATGTGCCCGCTCCATAGACGCACTTTTCTTAAAAGTATAAGTGCTTGACAAGACCTATAAACTATGTTATACTTATCACAGATACAAAGTTAGTTACACGTTCTTAAACAACTCAGGAGTTACCATCATGAAAAATTCAAACACTAGCATTTTCCCTACAAGCAATCGTGGTTTCGTTGAAGGTTTCTTCTGCACTATCGTTATCGTTAGCTCAATGGTGTTGTCTGTAGCACAAACACTGTAAGCAAAAAACAATAAAGCCGAGATTATTACAATCTCGGCTTTTTCTTTTGGGTTATTTTAAGCTTCACGAATTAGAAGTGGGTTTTTACGTTGTTGCTGTATGAAGCGTTTGTTTTTCGAGAATACTCCCTTGTCTCTTCGGGGCTCTTTTGTGGGTATGTGCTTTCTGGCAATCGCCTGATGGGTTTGGGTCGGCTTTAGCATTGGCGTGGTTCCTTTTTGCGTGTCTTATATCTTAGTACCACGTTTCCCATCATTACACAATAAGCATTGCAGTTAGGGGTATTTTTTGGTATATTTTCTCTGTTGAACGTATTGCGCGTGTAGCTCAGGTGGTTAGAGCGCGTCACTGATAATGACGAGGTCGTAGGTTCGAGTCCTACCATGCGCACCAAATAAAAACCCCGCTATTGTAGTGGGGTTTTGTGTAGTATGCTTAGTTAGATTGCCGAAAAGGACAAGGGCGGTTAAAATAGAATTAGTAGTAATTCTATGATTGCCATGCTTTACAAACTAGGTATTTTGAAGCAAGGGAGTTCAGGGGGTGTAAATTTATCTATAACATGTTTAAAGAAATTGTAGCCACATATTTATTTACAAAATTATTAGGCAAAGAGCGCGCAGAAAAACTGGGTGCAGTGTTTCAAAAATATACAATAAGAATCGCCACAATTGTTTTTGGGTTTATTGCGATAGCGCACAGTATTCGATTTGCACTTGGTATTGATATCCTTATAGCAGGTTGGGTTGTTCCTTTGTGGGGCAGTTTGATAGTCGCAATTATTGTAGGATTTCTTGCTTTTGGTTTATCGAAAATGAAATAATTTTATGAAGTTAATACTTAATTTTACAGAAGTAAGAAAAGAGGACATAGCTATTGCTGGTGGAAAGGGCGCGAATCTCGGTGAGCTTATCCATGCCAATATGCCGGTACCTCCAGGTTTTATTATTACTACTAAAGCTTATGATAGTTTTGTAAGTCAAAATCATCTTGAAAAAATAATTTCAGCAAATCTTCAAAATAAAAATAATGATGGCGTAGCCATACGAAGCGCATTTATAGAATCTAAAATTCCCGAAGAGGTAAAGAAAGAAGTTCTCAGGGCTTATAGCGAGCTGGGAACAGGTGCTGTAGCAGTTAGATCAAGTGCTACAGCGGAAGATTTACCCGAAGCATCATTTGCTGGGCAACAAGAAACATATTTGAATGTTGTGGAAGAGAGAGAGCTTTTAGATGCTACACGACGTGCATGGGCATCACTTTGGACAGCACGCGCTATATCATATCGTGCGCGTCAGGGCATTGATCAGGAAAAAGTGAAGCTTGCTGTCGTTGTCCAAAGGATGGTTGATGCAGATTTTGCTGGCGTTATGTTTACATCGAATCCAATCAATGGTAACCGAAAAGAAATTGTCATAGATGCTAATCCTGGTCTTGGAGAAGCAGTTGTTTCAGGAAGAGTAACTCCAGACCATTTTATTTTGAGTCGAGGGTGGTTTCTGTGGCATTTTATAGAAAAAACAAAAGGGAGGCGTGAGCTTATTATTAAATCAAAAAAAGGTGGAGGCATAGAGCACATTGAACAGTCGAGCACGAAGAAGGGTAGTATCGCCAATCTTCCCGAAAAGGTACTGACCAAGCTCGCAAGTATGGGTGTAGAAATAGAGAAGCATTTTAAAAGCCCGCAAGATATTGAATGGGTTTGGTCCGAAGGAGTAATATCAATAGTTCAATCAAGACCCATTACAGCGTTGCCTGACGAGCTACCCAAGCAGAACAAGATTACACGAATGCTTTCGGGGATTATTTCCGAGATGATGCAAACGCGTCCCTTGCCGTTAGAGTCAACACTTTTTGGACTAGAGCTAGTAATGAATGATTTTATTAAGCCATTTTTAAAATTGGTTGGGGTACGCATTTCTCCTTTAAGTGAGTTTCTTATTGAAGATGACGGGGTCCTTGTTCAATACAATGGAAAAATGCGCCCCCGACCTACTTTTTCTGTATTACTTGCACCATTCCGACTATTAGCGCGAGCAATTAGGTATAATCCATCTCATTGGGAAAAAGATTGGCGCATTACAGGGGCTATTAAAAAAATTAAAGAATTAGAGGATGAAGACCATAAAAAGCTTTCTTCTCGCAAGGTTGCCAATATCGTGAAAGAAGCACTCGGGCTGTTCCCTCAAGTATTTGAAGTACGTATTCTGTATTTCCCGCGCGTAGTACTTTCCATGATGGTTTTGCGCGTCGTTCTCTTAGTAGCGAGGCGCAAAGATTTTTTGGCTAAGCTTTTGTTTTCGGATATTAAGACCAAGGTCACAGAAACAAATGATGCTCTTGAGAATATCGCATCAAAAATTCGTGCTGATAAAATTCTTGCTGATATTTTTACAACACATGAAGCAAATTATATTTCCGAGAAATTAGAAGCCACAGAAGAAGGACGTGAATTCTTGCGAGAGTTTCAAGATTTCTTAGATGAGTACGGCTATAGAGAATCAGGAGGTACAATGCTTACCTCAGAGCCAACGTGGAAAGAGTCACCACAAATAGTCTTTGGAATTCTAAAAATTCTTGTAAGCACTTCTGTGCGCGCAACACCAAAAGATACATGGGAGGATACACGCAACGTGCTTACTTCACAATCAATTTTGCGTTTTCAGCCACTTCGCTTTCTTTTTTTGAAATCACTTGAAACAGCACGAAACTTTCATGAGATTAGAGAAAATACTAGGTTTTATTTAATGATGACAGTTCCAACGTTGCGTCGCGGGGTTCTTGAGCTGGGGGGTCGGTTAACAGAAGTTGGAATACTTGATAAGCGAGAGGATGTATTTTACTTAAGACTTAACGAGTTGGTAGAGGCGGCAAATACTATGCCCCTCGAAAAGAATAAGGCTGATGAATTGATTGCACTCGTGTCAAAACGTAAATTGAAGTATGAAAGTCTTAAAAACATCCCAGTAGTTGATCCGAGATTATATCGTACAAAAAAAAGTAACAGTAATGCGCTTCTTGCGGGGGTTCCTGGAAGTCCTGGTGTTCGAGAAGGTGTTGCTCGAGTAATACATGACAGTTCAGAATTTCATAGATTGCAAGCTGGCAATATTCTCATTGCTCCATATACGAACCCCGCATGGACACCACTTTTTGAAATAGCGGGTGGCGTGATTGTGGATACTGGTGGCGCGATGTCTCACGCCGCAATTGTTGCTAGAGAATATGGCATTCCCGCCGTTATGGGTGTGGTTGATGGAACTATAAAAATAAAGGATGGTGACAAGATTCGTATCGACGGAACTAATGGAACTGTTTTTAAGAAGTAAGGTGAGATAGGAAATAAGGAATATCTTTGTGGTACACAAAATAAAAACCCCGCTACGATAGCGGGGTTTTGTGTATTATTGTGTGAGCTTTATTTTCGGTCCTTTAACCAGTATGGCTGGGTATTGGTCAAAAAACCATTTTGCCCAGACTTTTCGTGGAGTTCCTATTTGCTCTGAGTGAATCCATACATCATCCACTGTTTCAGTGAAAAGAGGATATATTTCAAGAGAAACGATTCCTTGCCAGATTATAAGATTGGCATGTTCGGGATCAAAAACAGTCAGATGATCACCGCTACTTAGGATACGTAATCCATCATAAGACCACTCTCCGCGCGGGAACTTCGTCGAAGGTTTTTCAATAAAATTTTTATCTTGAAACGCCCACAGTCCACCCTCTGATCCTTCTTCCGCGTAGAAGTGGCATACTCCTTTTAGCTCCGAGGTTTCTTTATTCTTAGACATGTCTTGCTCCTTTTGTGTAATGTGCCTGTGCGTACAATAGTATATTATATAAGATATGTCAATAAAAAAAGCCTCAAGAAAATTTCTTGAGGCTTTTGCCATTATCATTTAGCGGGACGTATTCTCACTGTCAGATAATTTTTGGTAAAGTACTTGTTTGCCACAGTGCGAAGCTTCTGGCGCGTGAGTTGTTTCAGGGATTTACCATAACCAAAGAGTCCCTCCAGTTCTTCATCGCCATTGCATGCTGAATGGAAAATACCATCCAGAAGTTCAGCAGGGCATCGGTTCATCATGCTTTTGTATTGGTCTTGAAGACTTTCTACATAAACAGACATTTCTTTGGCAGATACAAGATCCGTTTTTATTTTCTCACACTCTTCCTGTATTACCTGCTCACCGTAGTCAGCAAAATCTCCGCTCACGGATGCAAAGTAAAAATATATCACTCCATGCATAAACGTTCGTTCCGTATAGTGCAAGAAACGATACGTCCCTTTTTCGAAGTCTGCATTTTCATCGCGTAGCCGTCTTTTCATTCGGTGAGCCAAGAGTCGCCCCAATACTTCTATTGCAGCGCCATCCTTTGTACTAGCTGCTTCTGTGCGAAATGCTACAGCTACGTAATGTTGTCGTATTCCTTTTCTGCCAAGCGAAACTGAAGAGTTTCCCATTTTGCCAGGAAATATATCTTCCTGATACACATCATCCTTGAAATTAATCCA
>QIHK01000034.1 GCA_003230945.1 Candidatus Kaiserbacteria bacterium | reverse complement strand
GACACTAAGACTCTTAAAGATGCAGCAAAAGCACGTGGGCTCACTGTTTCGACCATTGTGAAGCATCTTGAGGAACTTTCTGAATTGGGAAGGCTTCTTCGTGTCGATTTTGTGCACCTTCTTCCAAAAGGTGGTGATCTTGATGAGATTTATGAGGCTCTACATGAAGAGAAAAGTGGCAAACTTTCACCGGTTTTTCATGCTCTTAACGCCCGATATTCTTTTGAAATTATTCGTCTCGTGCGTCTCGCAAAACAATAAAAGATATTTTATAACGGTCACCAAGCTAGGCTGCTACAGAGGATTCATTAGGCGACTGTGGTAATTCTGGTATTGAATCGCCAATATGTCCCATAAAGGCAAAGACAATCATTTTAAATGCTTCAGTAATTTGCATCCAGAAGAAAGACCAGACCCAAACGAAGAGAATAATCCAAAGAGGAATAGGCGTAGTAAAGTACCCGTATATAGCTGCGAACGTAGCCAGTAATTGGGTAGCTGTTACGGCAACCATTACTTGCCAACTCGGTAGGAAATTAAACCAACGCTGTTCGGTGTGCGCAACATAAATAAGCATATGACCTGAGACGACGAGCTGGAGGAAGAATAGCGTTTGGATCCATGGCCATGGGAGGTGCAGATAGTAAAAAACAAAAACGAGCATAAGAAGACTATTAAGGATACCGGCAAGTCCATAAAAAAGGGAAAGAACTGAACGACGTTTAGTATTGATCGAAGATGGTGCATTTGGAATCTTCACATGGTCGAGAGCAATCGAGATAATAGGTACATCATTTAAGAAGGCAAGTAAAAGTATTTGGATTGGCGTAAGAGGGAAATCACCTGCAATAACGCCAATAATGAGTATGGTAAGAATGAGTCGTGCACTTTCTGAAATACGATAGAGCGAGTAATGGTACAGTCGCATAAAAACTTTTCGTGCTTCTTGAATAGCTGTAGCAATAATAATGAGACCATCGGTAAGAAGGACTATATCTGCGGTCTCACGAAGTGCGTCTACAGAGTGCGCAACAGCTATACCAACATCAGCATCAGAAACTGAAGGGATATCATTTGCACCATCACCAGTGACAGCTACACGGTATTTTTTCTTTGCAGCTTCTACTGCTGCATATTTATCTTTCGGGAGTACTTCAGCAAAACCGGCAGCATTAGGCAAGACAGCCTCAAGTTTCTCTGGGTCGTCGAATACGGTGCGATCATATATTGTACCGACAAGTTTCAATCTCTGCGAAACTTCGCGCGCAATAGAAATACCATCTCCAGTAAGCATTTTTACTGTGATGCCTTTGTTGTGCATTATTTCGATTGTTGAAGCTGCATCAGAACGCAAGGTATCCGCAAGGAAAAGTACGGCAACAGGTTCCATGCCTTTTTCTTCTTTTGAGTGTTTATGTACAGCAATAAGGAGTGCACGGTCACCGCGTTTGGCTGCGATATCGACAGCATTTTTAAAGATTGTGCCACTATTTGAAGTAAATCGACAGAGTTTTGCTACAGTCGCCGGTGCGCCAAGAGTGACGAGCCACTGGTTCTCTTCGTATTCGACAACTGCCGTACTGCGTTTGCGTACTGAATCACCCGGAATGAATGAAACTTGTTTTGGAAGGATGAGATGTCGGTCATCTACAGCATTACGAATAGCTCCCTCAAGAGGATTGGTATCAGTAGCGTCAGTGGCGCTCCCCGCAAGCCTAATGGCATCTGATTCTTCCCACGAACCGAGTGTGGTAAGCGACGCAACTCGAATTTTATTTTCAGTTAATGTGCCAGTTTTATCTGAAAGAAGAAGATCAACATTAGCGAGATCTTCTAGTGAAGATAAACGCCGTACCACTGCACCACCTTTTGCTACTTTCAAGACACCTGCTGTTATGATAAGGCTCATTACCGTAGGTAAAGCAACTGGGATACCGGCAATGAGGAGCGAAATATCGAGTGTTGCAAGCTCAGTAAGAGAAGCACCATGAAAAATAAGGACCGTCGTTAGTATCGCAATAGCACCGAGAGCAAGTATGGTAAGAAGCTTGGAGATGGAAAGGACATCTTTCTCAAGAGTTGAACGTTTCTGAGCGAGTTCAAGTGTTTTTACCGCAGTACCGAAATATGTTCGGTCACCTGTTTCTGTAACGACGGCTTCACCACCACCACTGGTAATAAACGATGCTGAATAGACAGAATCGCCTTCTTTCTTCTCTTTCGGAAGAGATTCTCCAGTGAGCATTGATTCATTAACGGAAAGATTTGTCGCTAATACGAGTTTTGCGTCTGCAGGAAGTCGCAACCCAACTCTTAGTGCTATCCGATCACCGGGAACCACTTCCCGTGCCGGAATTTTCTGCCACGCGTTATCACGTAATACACGCGCAGTAGCGGCAAGATGTTCTTCAAGTTTCTCTACTGCTTGATCAGCCTTATGTTCGTGCCATATTTGAATGGCATAATTCGCTAAGAGTAAGAAGAGTATGAGAGCTGCATCAGCGTATTTACCAGTGAAATACGAAAGTGCCGATGCTGCGAGCAACATCAGAGGAATAGGGGAAATAAACCAATGTAAGAATTTGCGAAATGCCCCCTTCTTTTTAATCGTAAATTCGTTCGCTCCGTATCTTTTTAGGAGACGCTCTGCCTCGATGGTTGTGAGACCAGATGATGCATTTGCCACTGGTAAAGATGATCCGACAGATACGTCAGTTTGTTGAGAAGAAATACGTTTTTTTTGGCTGTTACTCACTATTGTTTAACGACGGCGCATATTCGCAAAGTGGAAGCTTGCATATGAGAGGTAACCGGTAATGATAATACCTATCCAAGAGAACCAAAATGGAATCATAAAGTCACCGAGGATAATCTGCAGTCCAAAAGTAATACGAATAAAGTGTACAAGTGCAACTATGAGAAAAATAATTCCCGTGGCATTAAGTAATGTACGTTCAGATGGTGAAGAAATAGGAAGCTTCATTTTCCAACCATAGTGAATAAGAAGCAAAAGTAATGCGAGATCAAAGATGACTATCTCAGGGATCATGGAGGTCGTCCACGTAACACCAAGAATACTCATTGGTAGGAGTCCAACGGCAGAGAACCAAAAGACACTTACGATATCAGCAAGAACAAGACCGGTACCAACTTTTGCAATCTCACGAAGATGATAGTGATTCATATAATAATATTATAATAAGTAATATTTATAGTATGACGCACTTTGCGTTCGGAAAAATATATTCCAGTGTATAACTTCTCGCTATTTATGCGTGAAGAAGTTTACCAAGAAAACGTGCAGTTTCAGTAGGGGATGCAACCGCTTTTGTTTGTATTTCTGTTTGAAAAACAGCAGAATCATTTCCGTTAGCGATAAGTTCATCACCAACATAAAGCATTGCAGATTCTTGAATTCCCATTTTTCTCGAGAGCTGATGAATACCATATGCTTTATCGATACCTTCTTTGACAATGTCGATGGTTGTAGTGCCTCCCATAGAAGCGGTGTACCCATTTGGGAGACGTTTAGTTATTTCTCGTTGGAGAACTACACGTTTTTCTTTTGTTGGATCCCACTCTTTCTTTTCTGCTACGGGAGCCCTCTGGCCAAGCGCTGAGTAACTAATTTGACCACCACGATACTCGATACAGGGACCCCATGTTTCTTCATTTTTATCGATAACACCGCTCGCAGTGACAGCTTCTTGTATCGCCACTTCAATTTTAGAAGCATCGGTCTCTGAAATATGTTTTTCGTATATTTTATCCCAGCCACCGTTACGGTATTCATACAGTGCGGCACCAGAGGTGGGAAGCAAGTATAGATTTTTAAGTGTTATGTCCCCGACAAATCGTGCGATTATTTGTTTGAGAAATTGTGATAATGCACCTCCTGAAATAATGGCAACTTTAGTATGTGTAAGGAGTTCTCCAAGGAGATGCGCCATCGCGCGCGTAAGTGGTTGTTTACTTTCCGTGAGTGTACCGTCGAGATCAAATACAATGAGTGCTGGTATCGGTCTTACAGAGTCGTTCATGACAATGCTTTTTCTATATGTGAGAGTGAGGCTGTCGCGATACCAACGACTTTGTCACCACCGCCATAATAAAGAAAAAGAGTATCATCGCGTACAACGGCACCGCACGCAAAGACTACATTTGAAATTTCTCCGTTTTTCTCCCAAGGTTCTATTGGTTCAAAGAGTTGATCAGCGGTGCGTGCGAGAACTGTTATACCGTTTGTATCAAGAAGAATCGCTCCAAGGCGGTAAGTTGCACCACCCTCTGAAACACCGTGGTAGATTAAAAGCCACTTGTCACCGAGTGGAATCGGGGGGGCAGCAATACCGACTTTTGCGCCGTCCCACATACCGCGTCGTGGGCCGATAATTTCAATGCAACGAGAAACACATTCACCAGAAAAAAGGTCGGGTAGGATATCAGTACAAATCTGATTACTGATGCGATGGTAAAGTAAAAATGAGTTATTAATATGTTTCGGTAGGAATCCAAGATCTTTATCATCAATACCTTTTGGTGTAATGAGTATAGGTTTACTCCATGCATCGAAACGTCGCGCTTTAAAATCTGCCACTCCAATAGAAGAAAAAGCTCCCTTCGGTGCATGTACGCCGTCATAAGCGGTGTACGTCATGTATAGAGTATCGTCGATGCATACGATACGCGGGTCTTCACAGCCAGAATTACCATCAGGTTTTCCAAGTTTTTGTTCAAACTCTGCTCGTGGAGAATAGACAGCTTCGGGAAGGCGTTCGTCGATATGTATGCCATCTTTTGAGAGAGCAAGTCCGATACGAGATGTATTAGCGGCATCCATTGCACGATAGAGAATATATATCGTTCCATCGATATCGATAGCTGCTGGATTAAATACGGCACGACTTTCAAATCCAGAGCCTTTCGGTGAGAGTACGGGGGTATGTGAGACACGTTTGAAAGTTCTAGCCGGTATTGTAGGGTCGAGAGCGCGCATCAGGTCACTAAGACGTACACGAGCTTTTGCACAGACTGTGTCCGCTCCACCATACCAAATATCAAGCATGTCACCTTCTATAGTTGCAGAAGTTGGGAAAACAATATGCGGTACGAGGCCATACTCTTCATAGATTTCCTGCGGTACCATAAATGGGTATGTTCGCGAGAGAATTTTCTGAGGGTCATTACGGTCAAGCAACGCTGCTTCTATTGTAAAAACACGTTTATTTTCATTGTAGATGAATAGATGAGAAGCCATCCTTGGTCAGTTAAAATCGGTGTGGCACCCACCTCCATATGGTCCTGATCTGCACGCCGTAAATCAGGTAGAGCATGGTCCTCAAGATTTTTATGCCATTTTTCCCAATATGTTGGGCTGAAGAAATCACTTACATTTTTTGCACGTGCGACGGCAATTGTTGGGCGTGGATGGCTCTCTGTCCAATCAGTATGCGCCGTAAGGAGAAGAACAACGTCACCGTTAATTCGTTCAGGAAAGAGGGTTGCTGCTTTTGCATTAAAAGGTGTGATGAGGTGTCGCTCGGTGAGGGTATCGGGTGTATCACCAACGGCAACAGCAACCTTGATATTGTCTGGACCAAACGGATAGCCACCGAGTGCTGTGTAAAAGCAGTACCATCGTCCTTCAAAGAGAGTAACGCGTGGGTCTTCGCAAC
>QIHK01000018.1 GCA_003230945.1 Candidatus Kaiserbacteria bacterium | reverse complement strand
AATCTCGTTACAAACTTGCGACAGAGTTACCTTTGGAGATAGTTATTAAGACTGAAGAGGGCAAATAAAGAATAGTGGTTATCACTAAATACACCCAATCACGTTTGATTTGATAAGAAGCAAAGTATGTTTCGGTAATACTCCAAAAATATTCGTACTTCCTGAACGACGATGTACGTCTTGATACTATCTTTGAAGCAATACATTCTAGAGATTGATTATGTGGTGATACATACAATTGCACTTAATGGGCATAAACAATATAGATGCTATAAGGGTCGCTATTAAATCGACACTAAGAAGTTTTTTGTCCTGTTGGGAACGTTATTGCGTTCCGTAAGATAGATAGGAAAGCGGTTTTGTTCATTTTCGCTAGATATTATAACGCAAAAATCCCCATAAGGGGGATTTTTGGTTAATGTTCTTTGTCGAATAGAAGAATCCAGTTGGTAAAAAGATTTCGACCTCTTTTTACTTCCTATGAGAAGCTTCAAGAAAGAACACTAAGACAGAGTTCAAGTAAAATTGATACACACTGCCACCTTGGTCAGTATACATATGATATATCAGAGTATACAAAACTGCGTTATAGGCCAAAATAAATGTTACCGAAACGGTACTGGATAGTCCATAAATAGGTTACCGTGTCTCCATATGCATATGGAGACAAAAAACAACATATTCAAGCGATATTTAAAGGAATATTTACAAGCTAATAGAGAACGAAAATGTGAAATACTCAACCATTGTGTCGATGTGGTTGGTATGCATAGAAAGTCGGTCATACGAAGATTTAAAGTATTGTAGTTGAAAGACTCTCGCCTATCGGAGAAACGTGGTCGTCCAACATATTACACAAAAGATGTTGACTCAGCACTCTTTGACCTATGGGACATTGCAAACCAAGCGTGTGGTGAGTTGTTGTTCCCAATGATTAAAGAATACGTTTCAATCTTAACGAGAGACACTATGTGGAAGCATAGTGACGAAGCGACACTCAAGTTGTGTGCGATGAAGAAACGAACGGTTCGTCGTAGATGCGAAGGATTTAAAAGAAAGTACAGTGTTGGTAAAGGTAAGTCTGCAACCAAACCATCACACTTAAAGTCAATCATACCGATACACAAAGGTCCATGGAAAGAAAGATGTGTTGGTTCAGGACAAATCGACACAGTAGCACATTGTGGTGAATCTTTAGCAGGATCCTTCATGTGGACACTTAACTACACCGATATTCCAACATACTGGATAGTACCGATAGCTCAGTGGAACAAAGGAGAACAGTCTACCGTAGAGAGTATGAAAGTCATACGGAAACGATTGCCTGTGGTGTGGGTGTATGCTCATCCAGACTCCGGCAGTGAATTCATAAACTGGCATTGTAAAAGGTGGTGTGATTCAGAACGAATTGAACTTGCACGTTCAGAACCAAACAAGAAGAATGATAACTGCTTTGTTGAAGAGCGTAATGGGCACGTGGTGCGTAAGTACCTTGGTTACACTCGCTTTGATTGTATTGAAGTAGTTGATTTGGTGAACGAACTGTATGATGAACTGGCTTTGTATTTAAATCATTTTCAAGCGGTACGTAGAACTCTTTCTAGTGAGAGAGTTGGTGCAAAATACAGACGAGTGTATGAAAAGAATGGGAAGACACCTTGCCAACGTATGTTGGAGCGTGATGATGTATCGGAAGAAGTGAAAGAAAAACTAACAGCAGAACACAAGCAGTTGAATCCCTTGGTGTTGAAAAGAAAGATTGATACACTAACTACGTTAATTATGAAGAAACAACGCGATTACGGTTTCCTAAAGTGATTATTCTTCGGTAACACTTATTTATGGACTATAGCGACTGCAAGCATTTTCACGCATTTATGTTTACTTTGTGCCTCTATTTTACCAAATCCGAACCTCTTTTCAAAATTAACTTTCCGCGCGCCACGCGCGTGGAAACTCCAAACTTTGTCTGACGCTCCGATAATGTGGCAATGCGGACAAAGAAAGTGGAACGCTCCGCGTGCTGTATCTCGCGTCCTCTGGGGCGCGAACAACTAACTAATCCGCGCCACTCGCCTCTGCTCCGCTACGGCGAGCCACAAAACCAAAATTTGCCTTTTCCTTTTTCAAAAAAATGGGGGGCGAAAAAAAAGATAAAAACGCAAAGGCAAAATTTTAGTTTTTGTGGGTTCGTTATTACTTCTGTATTACAGAACATTGTTGTCAAATAAGACACTCCCTGTATAATTATGGATATGTCATGAGGCAACGAGGTCGAGCGATTCGGTCAAAATATTAACAGAATCCGTTAAGCGAAAGGAATGTCGCAAGATAACATCGTTCCTGCAACTTCTGTCAACAGAGTATATATCCGCAATGTTGTGAGTAGCAAAAACACCTAATATACTTGCTGGTAAATTGTTAAAATAAAAGTAGTATTGTTTACCTCTCTCATTATATATTGAAATTATTATTATTATTATATTAAGTTTTATGAAAAAGTTTTTAAAATGGTTGTCCATTATTGCACTAGTAGTAATTATTGCTTTCGCTGCCCTTGTTTATATGGGAGTTCAAGTGGGAGGTGGCGTGTGCGAGCAACCATATACTGTAGATATTAAAGTAAAGCTAAAACTTCCTCTCCTAAGAATGAAAATATGTAATATTCCTGCACAAGGGCAGTACGGTTTCTCCTTGGTCAAGATTACAGAGAACGGCATAGAAGAAGGGTGGAAGAAGAAATTTACCGTACAAAATTTGCCAGAAGGAGATCAGAGTTTCCAAGTCAAATTTGATGGCGCTATTGGATTCCCAACACCAGAGTCAGGTATTTATCAAGTATATTTGTCAAATGGAAAAGATGAGACAATTGCAAAGAGTAAGAGTTTTTATCTAGAAAATAATGATAAGAATTAAAATTGAGAGCTTTACTGCGGTTCCTAATAAACCGTAAAAAAGACGAAGTGTTGTCATCACATGGAAATCTAAAAATGCGAACAGATGCAAACTGGTTAAATTTAACAATGATGTATCCTCGGAAGGTATCCAATTAAAAGAAGTTGATACTGATACTGGTTCATATAGTTAGTGAAACTATCTACAAATCAACACAATATGTACTTAGTTGTTTTGAAGAAGATAGCTGTATAGAATGCGGGCAGATAAAAGGAGGTTTTGAGCGAAAATATATGCAGGTTCGTATTCAATACAAAAGAGATGAGGCATTTTAAACGCTATGTATATGAGCGAGCGTTAGAAATTTAAGAGGGTAACCACCAACA
This sequence comes from Candidatus Kaiserbacteria bacterium, assembly GCA_003230945.1. GTDB lineage: Bacteria > Patescibacteriota > Minisyncoccia > Phycocordibacterales > Phycocordibacteraceae > C7867-001. The sequence continues at coordinate 3,331 of QIHK01000018.1, read as the reverse complement.
TCAATCGAAATCACCAAGCACTCTGCTCTACAATATCGAGCAGAGTGTGAGATAGAGTGTGTATGAATGGGTCATAGTTATATGCTATATTTATTAGGAATGGAACCATTTTACAAAAGAAAAAAGATTATTATATTCTTCTTAGCTACTCACTGGTGGTGGTTTTCATTTGGCACAACTTTTCTCCTTTGTACAGGAGGTTCGGGAAGTGGATATGATTGCATAATACCTATAAGTGGCTTGGCGTTTTTAACTGAAATGTCCATTTTCCTAGTGGCGCCATTCTGGCCATGGTTTTTTTATTTAAAGTTATTTCCAAAAGCCACAGAAATAGTGACTATATTTGGAATCATAGTAATTTTAGCTGTTTCAATGTTTTACCTTTCCTAATACTAGATTCGAATTAGATAGAAACAAAATGGAATTTTTCAAACCTACTGATATTTAGAGCTAGGTGATGTTGTGCCGACTTTTAAACAATCAATTTGAGTTGTCCACTGATCATGGATAATCCCTATGAGATACCAAGTGCCATCCTTTTCTTCAAATACCAGGCGCAAACTCTCCCAATCCATACCTTCGTATTTTGAATCAAATCCAGAGAAATGAAATTCAACTATTATTGCATTTGAGTAGATCTCAAAATTATTATTTGAAGTATTGCTACGACCAATAAATTTCACTCTAACCAATCTGGTTGACATTTTGGGCAGGCCTCATATTTGGTTGATGATCTCCAAATAGAATAAATCAAGCCTGGCACAAGGAATGTTAACCATAAAATGATTTCGATTAAAATGCTTCCCTTGGCTATTTTCCTGGGATTCCCAATGAAACCACAGGTTGTGCATTCAAATTGTTGTTTGACCATAAGTTTATGTTACTAAAAAATCAAATATTAACAATAGACAACTTCGCCTAGTTGGTTTTTATAGAAACTTTTAGGTCTAATGGTAAATACGTCGGTCTAAAAGTAACGCAAAAGGAATCCAATCAATTTCTTTCTTCTCTCTTGTGTGAGTCCGCGATGAACACGTAAAGCTGTTTTAATATGTGAAAAATAACTTTCAAGAGAGTTTGTGGTTTTTGGAATATTTAACTCCGGTAGTCTTTCAAAAGTGAACAAGTCGGGCAAGTTTCTGCGTAAAGAAAAATATGCACTACGGAGTCGTTTGTGTGTGTAGTGCCACTTACGTTTGTTATACTCATCGGGAGTACGTTCTTTGAGGAATTCACCCCACTTGTTGTACCAATCATCAAGGAGTTTTGTGAACTCCGTCTCGGTGGAGTTCTTCAGTTTGAGTGCAATGTATCGTAACCCAACTCCTGCAGGAAGTTTGGGTTTTCGTGTTGTGTACTTCGTTACGGTCTTTACTTGGTGGAAGTGACACTTTTGTATCGGAATGTCAGGAAACACCTCTCTTACACCACGCCTGCCGTCTATGACAAGTGCCACCACTTTGAATCCTTTGTTCTGCATGTGTTGTATACCGAGTTGATACGCAGAAACTGTCTCGTACATAATCTCACGCCAGTGTAGATTTTCTTTTGTGTGTGGATCACGAAACACCAACATACCAAAGTGTTTTCCACTGAATGTTGCATCAGCGATGACAACTACCTTTCGTGGTGTCGGATTGTGTGGTTGGTTGGTGTAGGCATCTAACTGCATGCGCACCCACTTCTCACTCTTCCTGTATCTCTTAGCGAGTTCAGCAGCCGTATCATACTTGGTGGCGTAGCGACTCCAGAGAGCGTAACCGGTTCTGTTGGGACGTCTGGCACTTGAAAACTGACGTCTGCATTACAGAAGTATTGTTGCTTTCGTCGAACGAAACCTTTCTTTTTAGTATTAAAACCACCGCAGTGTGTGCACTTTCTACCGTTTTTTTAGAGGCATGTTCTAATTATTATTGAAACTAACTGTCAATATAGCCGTACTTTAACACAAACAGACCGACGTTTTTACCATTAGCTCCGTTATTGCGTTCCGTAAGATAGATAGAATCTACTTTTAAGGCTTTATTGAGCCATATAGACTATCTATGTGGATAGCTTTACTTTGATATTTATAAATGATAGTATTTTTATGTGCTCGTGAACCGCAAGGTTTATTCGACTAAAAGTATACTTCACGTCGGCAACGAGCGCATCAAAGCGGTGGTCAGAAATGACCACCTTTTTGATTGCTCGCATTCTTACTTACCATTTCTCCAGATACTACAAAATTGTATATTTCCATTACCAATTCTCCTTAAAACAACAGAGACATTAAAAGTTCGTTTCCCAGTGATTTCTAGCAATTTTGTATCACTTCTCAATTCCCAAACTTCACAATATTTTTCTAAGTCTTTAAAATACTTTTTAGGTTTATATTCATGTATATTCGTAGCTTGTTGAAGTACCTGTTCAGAGAGCGGAAGTAGCCATAATCTATTGTGATAGGAAGGAATAGAACGAGACCTCCCTCGACTTGAATTATCGTGTCTTAAATGATAAAACCCCCTTGAATTAAACACCACATCCTCGTTTAAGATATTGCACCTTAAAGTCCCAATAGCTTTGTAAAAAGCCCGTCTTTCTTTTAAGCACTCCTTAAATGAATGTCTCTTAACCATTGTCTATTATTATCCCGCAACTGAGCCACTAAATCAAATGTCTGATTTATACAATTATGTCATTACGGGACAGATGTGGATAAAGTTGTGTACAACTTGTTAATATCTGTTGATTGGGAGTATGTTACCGATTATCCAAAATTCTCCAGATTGCACATGCTGCGTAGGTTTTGTAGTATAACCACTTCAGATGTAATGGTTTAGGCTCTGTGGGAGAAAAGGTGAAATATATTATTTCGTTCGTCGTTTAACATCAATTATATATACCACTACTTCACTGTACATAATTTCAAAAAAGATTCTGTAGTTACCAATACGTTTGCGATAACTAGAAGCTTGATGATTTAGTTTTTTAACATCTCCAGATAATGGAGAAGTTCCAGAATGAATGTCTGTAATCCATGTATCAATTCGGCGGAGTAATGTTTTTGGCATTTTTTTAACAGATTTTTGTGCGCTTCTACTCATTACAATTCGCCAACGGCGATCATTCATAGTTTTAGGTTTTCTTTGACCTCTTCCCATGTGTTGTATTCTCCACGTTTATATTCCTCACGAGATTGCTTTATTATTTTAACTTCATCAGGAGTTGGATTATATATAGGCATAGACCAAACGCGTATAGCATCACGAATTGCTTCAGATTTTGTGTATGCTCCATTTTTGCGTTTGTGTTCAAACATTTGTGAGAGTTTTTTTGGGACCTTAACAAC
>QIHK01000046.1 GCA_003230945.1 Candidatus Kaiserbacteria bacterium | reverse complement strand
AAGATTCAGGAAAGACTCGGTTTCTCCTTTCTAAAGATTCCACTGTCTTTAGGAAAATAGTTTCAGAAATAGTACCGACGATGCCGTATGTTATCGAAGTGGTAGAGTAGTGTTATGGCACAGGTATACGATCAGGCGTTTTTTGGCTCAAAAATAGTACCTATCACTAAAGCAACCGTTAGTATTACGAGTGCTGCAACACTCTATGGGCTTAGTGTGTATACCGTCTTACCAGTGTGTGTTAGCTCGGAAGGTCTTTTGGCATTTCGTATCACTGAGCACTTTAAGCGACTCATTGATTCAGCGGGAATTATTGGTATTGATACATTTGCACCAGAATGGGACGTAAAACGTTTTGAGACTGTTTTGCGTGATCTTATTACCGCTAATAACATTAACAAAGATGTATTTATTCGTGTCACTGTACACGTTATTGATTCAGTTCCAGGCACGCGGTCTCGCGGTCTCGCAACGGCACTCAGTGCTTTTGTATATGACGCCGAACCTATTTTTTCGCATGAGGGCGCACGATTAAAAACAAGCGTATGGCGTCGCGTACCAGATTATGCGATTCCATCACGTGCCAAGGTAAATGGGGCATACGTAAATTCAGTTCTTGCAAAACAAGATGCGCTTGATAGTGGATACGATGATTGTATTTTTCTCGACATGACTGGTCATGTATGTGAATCGAGTGCTGCAAATATTTTTATAATACGCGATGGGGTACTCATAACACCTGACGCCAACAGCGATATTCTCGAAGGTATCACCCGTCGTTCTCTTCTTACTATAGCGAAAGAGGCGAAGTTGAAAACTAAAGAACGTACTGTTGATCTCACTGAGTTATATATAGCTGATGAAGTATTTGTTTGTGGTACTTCAGCATTCGTTACTCCAGTTATTGAAATAGATAAAAGACAAGTTGGTACAGGAAAGATAGGTCCTATAACGAAACAGTTACAAGAAGCACATCATAAGATTTTGTATAGGGAAGACCAACAGCACCTTGATTGGCTCACACCGTTATCATAAGGCCTATGACACAGAAAATATATTTTATTGGTATTGGAGGAATCGGAATGAGCGCACTGGCACAATTCCTGAAGCATGAAGGTGCCATTGTTGCCGGATCAGACAGAGAAAAGAGTCCTGTTACCGACATGCTTGAACAGAAAGGAATAATAGTTATGGTGCCACAGAAAGCAGAAAATGTTCCCGGGGATGCTGATTTCGTTGTATATAGTGACGCGGTACCGGAGCATAATTCAGAACGTACCCGTGCTCGCGAATTGCACCTCAAAGAATTTTCTTACTTTCAAATGCTCGGTGATATTTCAAAAAGGAAACGTACTATTGCAGTGGCGGGAACACATGGCAAGACAACAACAACTGGCATGCTTACTAAAATATTAGTAGATGCGAAACGTTCACCGACCGCTATTATCGGTTCCATTGTTCGAGATTTCGATAGTAATTATGTTTCTGGCACTTCAAATCTCTTTATCGTTGAAGCTTGTGAGTACCGTGATCACTTACTCGAACTTTCGTTCGAGATACTTATCATCACGAATCTCGAATGGGACCATACGGATTATTTTCCATCACTCAAAGCACTTCAAACAACTTTTCAAAAAGCAATCAATCGAGTACCAGCGCATGGAGTAATTATCACAAATCCAACACAGCCGAATATCGCACCTCTTCTAGAAAAGGCAAAGGCTAAAATTATTGATTATACGAAAGAACCAGCTTATACACTTACTTTACCCGGTGCCTTTAATCAGGAGAACGCACGCGCAGCTGCAGCTGCAGCTCATGCTCTATATCCAGCACTCAGTGATACGGCGTGTACTGCATCACTGAGTGCATTTCAGGGAACATGGCGTCGTTTTGAATACAAAGGTAAAACTCCGTCTGGCGTGGACGTGTATGACGACTACGCACACCATCCGACGGCCATAAGGGAAACACTTAAAGCACTTCGTGAGAAAACAAAAGGAAATATTTTTATTGCTTTCCATCCTCATCTCTTTAGTCGTACTCGCGATTTATTTGATGATTTTATGCATGCTTTTGGTGATGCAGATAGAGTTTTTATCGCTCCTATTTACGCAGCTCGCGAGAAGGATGATGGTACCGTATCAAACAAGATTTTTGCAGAGGGGCTTAGAGTGCAAGGAGTTCGCGCACAACCAGCAACTTTCAAGGAAATTGAATCTCTTCTAAAAAAGGAACCGAGAGAAGGCGACGTCATTATGACTATGGGAGCCGGGGATATATATAAAGTCGCCGAAAAATTAATTTCAAAATAATATTTCTTATCTTATTATCTGATTCTTTTTCAGGTTTAGTAAGATGCGTATAGCCTTTCCTCTCTTTATTTTATCTGGAATACGATCAAATCAAATACATACTACATATCTTCTTTTTTCGGGTGTTCCATAGTGGACATCTCTTTTGATAGAGACACTTCTGCTTTCACGAGCACTTCTCGCAAATTCATAATAATTTGTTCTTCTTCTTTAGTAAGATCTCTTTCTGTACGAACTTTCTCAAGTGAAAGAACTTCTTTAACGATGGCTTCGTTTACCTCTGTAAACTGTTCGTGTAATAACTGTTGAGCTGGATCTATTTGCTGACGCATACGTTTTCGGAAAATATGGAAATGATGCCAGAGATACCAACTGACAAAGGCGACAATAGCTACCATTGCAATAATCAGAAGGAGTAGAGAAAGATAATTGATAACCAGCCATACAAGTAGAACGGGTGATGTAGACAGTGAGGTGACTCTCTTCATTGTAGAATTAAATTTTCCTTGTGCGCGGACTGAATTCCCAGCTTTATCGTACGCAATTACAGAAAGTGTATGTTCTCCTATATCTCCTACAGGGAGTGCGTAAACACCATTTCCATTTTTCGCACTTACCACTGTGTTGTGCCCATCAACCGAAAGCACATAGTGATCTATTCCAGAAAGCGCATCTGTGGTGCCAAATTGGACAGCAATAGTGGTTGTCGCGGTTGTCGTACTATTTGGAAATAGTAACTGTATTGGAAGTGGTGGCACAGTATCAATTTGGATTCTGAAAGTGTTCACAGGACCCCATCCCTCACGTGTTCTTTCTTGAACATGAAAGTACCATATACCATCATCTAATCGTAATTCCTTGTGTGAAATCGGTTTACTATAAAATATAGATGGAAGCCCATTTGCATTTTGATCATAGCCGAGTCTCACCGCAGTTACTTTTTGAGCATTTGTCCAATCAAGAATCACTTTGGAAAGGGCATACCATTTCGTTTGGTTGGGATGAGTGGAAGAAGTTATGTGTGCAATCATGGATTGCTTTGCACTTTGAGAAATAGAAGGCGTTATGGAAATTGATGATTTGCCAGTATTTTTTAAAATATCGGTCCCTATACCGTTATTTGCCAGCACGGTGGAAGAAGAGAATCCTATAGTTGCGAGACCAGAACGCTTAGCAACAAAACGAATAGAGAATACCTTCCCACGGCTACCGGTAAATCCCGGGTTAGGCAATACACCACTCCATTTTACTGTGCCAGATGTATTGGAAAACTTAGGTTGTTGCACCCAAAGAGAAAGAATAGAGTTGTTATGTGAAAGGGATGCCACCGATAGGAGATTTGTCGGGAAAGTAATGGTGCCTGAGATAGCATTTAATGCTTGGTCAGCACTTGAAACAAAAATTGTTTGTGTAAACGCTTCTCCTGCATTCACCGAAACGGTTACTGGAAGTACCTGTAGGGTCGCTGCAAATGATACTGCTGGTGTAAAAAGGAAAGTAACAACAGAAATAAAGAATATTTTAAAAAGTGAAGTGTGTGTCATATTATTGGATGGTGATGAGATTTCGTTCTATACTTACGCCACAATACCGCTAACCCTATTGATAAAAGTATACTACCAAGTAGGAGCCATTCATCATTACTCAAAAGATGTCGTCGTGGGAAAACACTTGTGCGTTCGTTTCCCGCTCGGTCAAACACTTTAATGGAGATATCACTCGTAAGATGCTGGTTATGTATGACATATGGACTGGTAACTCTTTTCCATACTGGAGCCACAAGCCATGGAGGTAAACGTGTTTCCGTCGCTTCGTAGTAATCAATACCTGAGTTTTTATCAACGGTTGAAAATGCAAGATAATACTTTCCTTTAAATAAAGATAGTGAGTGTCCGAGAACTACGGTAAATGGTTCTGGTGGAAATGTGTCGGATGGCACCTTAAAATTGGCAGTAGGTTGGGTAGTAATTTTCAAATTTATTGGGACAAGTGTCACCTTTTCTTTCGTGCCAACACCATCGTTACGAAGTATGTGTACTCCAGTAAGAAAAAGTTTGGTAGGCGTTAAAGTTTTTGTTTTGAAAAGTACCTTGAAGAGTACTCCATTTTTTCCCAGAAATCCCCCCGGTGTGGCACCTGCAAACGTGATAGCTCCTGTGGTAATTTTCGGGCGTGTAATCCACATACTTATGATGGAATTACCATCACTTGTCGTAATTGGAGTTAAAGTTTTTTTTGAAAAATGAAGTGTTCCTGAAAAAGCATTGACCGATACGTTGCTGTTGAGGAGAACCGTTATTTCAACTATTTTTCCAATACCTGCCAGAGAGGGAACCGCACGCAGAGATAGAGTCGCTGCAGACGTGGGTGCAGGAATAAAGAATATAAAAGAGAAGAAAATGAAAAGAAGAGTTTTTTTCATATTTAACCTGTCCAATGCGATACTAATATAGAGAAGTCGGTAAGCGTGACCTTACCATCACTATTTAAATCAGTTTTGAGGCCAGCTCCAGTAAGTGGTCGCTGATACCAATACAGCATAATGGAGAAATCAACAAGATTCACCTTGCCATCACAGTTAAAGTCACCAATAGCGCATGTCTTTCTCTTTACTTGAGCAATATTTTTATTACCAACGATGAAACCAACCGAAGGACCAAAACTGCTTATAGCATTTGCCACGGTCGCTTTTGATTCGGCAAGGTGATTACCAAATGCCAGAATAGAAGTATCAAGATTGTATAAATAGGCTCCACTCGGATCAGTAGCCGTTCGTAAAAAAACTGGTGTTTTTGAATGAACAGCAATAGTAATAGTACTTTTGGGAGAGGATTGCCCAAAGATGGCGATATTGTCTCCTTGTTTCACTTCACTCTTATCCACGCTGATAGTCGGTGCAATGAAAATACCACCAACGGTCACCGTAGCTCCAGCAGTAACACGTATCGGAAATGAAAGTAGTTTTGAATTATTTCCATTTTTATCTTTACTGTATACGGAGAAAATATAGCTTCCGGCGGAAAGCCCCGAAAGAGATATTTTGAAATTTGCATTGCTATCGGACACACTCGATGCAACCACTCGAGCGTCTTGCAATAGGGTGACCGTATATCCTGGATAGGCTCTACCGCTAAAGTGTACAGTCGCTTTTGGTGTAGCCGAAATAGATCCACCACCTCC